>JARRRC010000483.1:1618-2583 GCA_037381105.1 Desulfobacterales bacterium | reverse complement strand
TCGCCACTTGCAGAACATGTCTTCCGGATGCGGATCCGGCGGCGCAAAGAGACATTCAACACGGATCCGATCGTCAATGACCTGGGCGAAACTTGAGAATTCTCTGCGGTGCATTTCCTTGCATACATATTCTCCTAAACCGCGCCTGATTCTGGCTTCCTGGGTGGGGCAGGACGGAACGGAAATGATCACTTCATTTTCGGATTCTTGAATTTGATATCCCACAAGAATGCACCAGGGAAAAAGTTTCTGGGCTTTGACAAATCCTTTGAGTCCCTTCTCTTGAATCTGAAATTTTCCCGCCAAATCCTTTGCGGCCATCGCAGATACACGATCCCAGACTTTTTCATTGATCTGTTCGGCGATTTGCTGGCCAAACTGTTCGGAGAGATAGATAAACCAGAATGCATCGACGACACGGTAATGCCAAAGAAGAAATTTTATATATTTTTTCAGTTCCGATGAGGTCATTTTCTCAAATATTTCCAACTTCATAATATTTTTCCCCATTCTGTTACAAACGTATTGGAGTTATCTGGCCGTCCAGATGGCATTTTCCGTTTCATCCTTGATAATGACATTCGGAAGGCCTTCTTCATCAAATGCCATCAATACGGTTCCTTTGTCTCCTGACAGTTTCAAAAAAGGTTCCCGTTTCAATAGATCCAGCGTTGCACGCGGGATGCCTCCTTTATCAAAAAAAGTCATTAACGGGGTATCGGTGGTTGTTGAGATAGAAACCCGTTTTAATCCATTGGCATCGATGACGCTGAAATTTTGAACGATCACTTCTTTTGCATTCACTTTGAATGAACGTATTTCATATTCTATTTGCTTTAAGCGCGCAATGACAATTCCGGCGGCGATAAAAATAGCCAGCGGCAATATCATTGTTCTGGCTTCAACACCGACTTTTTGATAATAAGCGCCCAGAAGCACAATAAAAAGAAGCAGTGCAAAGGTTT
>JARRRC010000483.1:0-1551 GCA_037381105.1 Desulfobacterales bacterium | reverse complement strand
TCGAATTGCCTCCAGCACTGATTTTTTATTGAATATCTTAATATCATCAGGTTGTGGTTTGTTTTTTGGGAAGCGTGAAGTAAAACGTGCTCGAAACGCCGATGGTGCTTTTTGCCCAGATTGTACCGCCGTGGGCCTCGACAATGGCTTTGCATATTGCCAGTCCCAGGCCCGTTCCTTCGGTCTTGCCGTCTCTTCCGGACGGAACGGTAGAGAATTTGTCAAAAATGGTTTTAATATTTATTTTCGGGATACCGATTCCTTGGTCTTGAATTGCAATGGTGGCACACTCCGGATCTTCTTCAAGCCGTATCCGGATGCAGGTTTTCGAACCTGAAAACTTGATGGCGTTTTCAATCAAGTTTACCAGAACCTGCTCGATCCGTTCCGGGTCGAATTCGATAAAAAGATTGCCGGGATTATGAAACGTCAGGGAAATGTTTTTGTCCAGGGCCAGGGGGCTTAATATCTCGATGACATCTTCAATCAGTACCGTCAAAAAAATCAAAAAGGTCCGAAACCAGCCGAATGAGCCGGTCTATGTTTTTGTCG
This sequence comes from Desulfobacterales bacterium, assembly GCA_037381105.1. Classification (GTDB taxonomy): domain Bacteria; phylum Desulfobacterota; class Desulfobacteria; order Desulfobacterales; family UBA11574; genus UBA11574. The sequence continues at coordinate 999 of JARRRC010000483.1, read as the reverse complement.
ATGACTTCAATATAATTCCTTTTGTCGTCTGATTTGATCGTGCGATTAAGATAATCGATTCCTCCACGGATGACGGTTAATGGAGATCTAAGTTCGTGTGACATGTTGGCTAAAAAATCGGATTTGAGTTGATCAAGGGTTTTCAACTCTTGGTTGGCCTCGGAAAGTTCATACGTTGCCTGAGCAATTCTTTCTTCTAAAAAGTCACGACCTTTAGAGAGTCTCAGCGCCATATGGTTAAAGGCTGCACCAAGCTTTTCGAATTCATCACCGGTATTGATGTTCACCCGTGCATTCAGATTGCCCCGTCCGATTTCACTGGTCATCTTTTCTAGCTCCTGAAGAGGGTTGATAACCACACGGCGCATCAGAACAAAAAGGGTAAAGATGGTCAGAAAAATAAGACCGGTTCCATAAAAAGTCAGTTTGAGGTAATTATTTTTTATGGCCGCGCTCATCCGATCGACGGGCAAAAACACACTCAATCCGCCCCTGACGTCATTTAAAGATTTTTCGTTTGCCTTGTGGCATTTTAGACATCCTTTTTCCATATAAAGCGGGACCATATATTGAAAATAGTGTTTTCCGTTTAAATGATCAAACCTGAATATCTCGGTCAACCGATTTTGATTAAATTGATTTAATGCGACTTTTTCGAATTTATCAGGGGCATTTTCAGGATTCAAGGGGGACAGGCTGGCGAGGCGAAATCGGTATAGATCCTGTTGCAAAGAATACTGAGACAGCTTTCTCGTCACCATTGCCGGGGTAAAATGCTGATACCATCCTCTGGAAGTTTGAATCCTGTCGTCAATAAAACAAGTGGTGTTTTGGGCGCCTTTGCTCTCTAAAGGCACCATGACACCGCCGCAGTCGGTGATCCACTGCCGGGTTAAAATAATTTGCTTGGACAGTATTTTTGCCTGGGTCAACACTTGTTCTTTTGCCTGATTTTCGTTTTCTATTCCGGTCCACACAAAGATGATACCCAGAACCGGC
>JARRRC010000482.1:0-2745 GCA_037381105.1 Desulfobacterales bacterium | reverse complement strand
ACCGGAATCCAGCCATCTTTACGTTGCCGTTCACAAATCTGTTTTAAGCGGCTTTTTGTCCAACATCGCAGTAATAAAAGAAATGAATATTTTTCAGGCGCCAAAGGGAAAAGAGGTGATGATTGTTCCGGGATCAACCTTGTTCAACACGGCAAAAGACTGGATCGTCGCGGCAGAATGGGTTGAAACATCACGGCTGTTCGGCAGAACGTGCGCAAACATCGACAATGCATGGCTGGAAAAACTGGGAGGCCGGTTATGCAAGCGTACCTATCTTCATCCCCACTGGGAAAGAAAAAGCGGCCGGGTGGCGGCATACGAACAGGTCAGTCTTTTCGGCCTTATCATTATCCCCCAACGCAAGGTCTCTTACGGCAGCATCGATCCCGAGCGCGCAACAACCATTTTTATTCAAAGTGCCCTGGTTGAGGGAGACGTAAAAGAAAAGTTCGGCTTTATGAATTTTAATCAGGATCTCATTGACAACGTCAGGAATCTGGAAGACCGGATTCGAAGAAGGGATATTCTGGTAACAGAAGCGGATTTATTCGACTTTTACAGCAAGCGACTTAAAGAATGTTGCGATATCGGAACACTGAAGGCTTATATCAAACAAAGGAAAAATGACGACTTCCTTCGGATGAAGCCCGAAGACATCATCCGATATGACCCGGATGAAAAAGAGTTGTCACTTTTTCCGGACCGGCTTGACCTCGGAAATCTAAGCCTGGGCTGCGATTATCGCTTTGCGCCCGGCAGCGTCGACGACGGCGTCACCGTAAGCATTCCCGCATCCATGGCGAATTCGGTAACGTCCGAATCTCTCGAATGGCTGGTACCCGGTCTCTACAGGGAAAAAATAACCGCGCTGATCAAGGGGCTTCCCAAAACCTTTCGAAAAAAACTGGTCCCTGTGGCAAATACAGTGGATATCATCACTTTCCCATTTTATCTTTTCCCGTTTCGGCGTCGATATACCGGCATCGGCCTGGTCGGATGATCTTCTGCCGGACCATCTGAAAATGCGGATATCGATTACCGACGCAAAAGGAAAAGAGCTCTGCTCGGGCAGGGATCCGAGCCTTTTAAGTCGAAACGTCACAGATAAAACCGGAGCGTTTGCGTCTCCTGAATTAGATGCCGCAAAACAAATATGGGAGCGAACCGGCATCACCTGCTGGGATTTATCGGATTTACCGGAAAGCATCGAGTTAAAAAGCGCCGACGCCGTTAAATGGCCGGTTTATCCCGGGCTTCAAAAAGCCGATGAAAAAGGGAAAAGCGTCAATCTTCGCCTCTTTTTAGACCGTAAAACAGCCCTTGCATCTCACAAAGAAGGGGTTTGTGCCCTCTTTTCTCTATATTTTTCAAAAGACTTGAAATTTTTAAAAAAGGCGCTGAAACTGCCGAATGATATGAAAAGGATGGCGGATTATTTCGGGGGATCGGCCGTGTTTGAAAAAAAGATGGTTGAACGCATTGTCAATAATCTGTTTTTCAAAAACATTCGCTCCAAAAACGCCTTTTATGCCCATGCGGAGGCTGTGGCCCCATCCATTCTTTACGAAGGCCGGGATTTATTAAATCGCGTCCTGCCCGTGCTCAAGGCATATCATGAAACCCGGATTGCGCTTTACACCTTAGAAGTCGCCCACAACACAAACGCCGCGGTTTTACAGTTTTTAGACGGTTTAAGAATGGAACTTTCAAAACTGGTGCCTGAAAATTTCACCGACCTTTACGATGCCGAACGTAAAAAAGCCGCTGTTGAGTCGGTTTATTGGCTGATCGAAGAATAGAAAGTGTCGATTTTTGCTCAGGAACTGAAGACATCGGTTCCGGTTTCAAGTAAACGCATAGAAGATAAGTTCAAGGAACTCGAAAGAATGGCTTAACGTTTTCATCCATAAATGGCTATATTTCCAATTCCGGGAGCGATTCATAGTACTTCGCTTCCTCCCCCCTTCCCCGTTTTCGGCATCCGGCGGCATATATGCTGCATTTTTTTCTGAGCATGTTCACCGCCGCCCGGTGCTGATCATCCGACAGCGTCCCTGTTTTGATGATTTTCCGGATGGCTTTGATCCGGAATTTATCGAGACCGGCTCCTTTCGACAATTGGTCCTCATGACCGCCACGCTTGATAATCAAAGGTTTTTCGATAAGGTAAACAGGGAACCGGCTGCTTATCCTGAGCCACAGGTCATAGTCTTCGCATGCCGGCAGGGCTTCATCAAATCTCCCTGCCCTATCCAGCAGATTCCGCCGTATCATCACCGCAGACGGGCTGACAAGACAAAGTTCCAAAGAGGGCTCGAAAATCATTCCCGAAGGTTTTTTGTGCCTTTTTTTGGGGTTGACCCGAATGCCGTTTCTGACCCAAACTTCCTCGGTTTGACAAATTAATGCATCCGGCTTTTGATTAAAGAATTCCACCTGTGTGGAAAGTTTCTGCGGCAACCAAAGATCATCTGAATCGAGAAAAGCGATAAACCGCCCGGATGCTTCTGCAATTCCCCGATTTCTGGCGGCACTCACCCCTTTATTCTCCTGAACAAGAACTTTGATATTATCTTGGCACAGCGCCAGTACATCGGAAGTATTGTCAATGGAACCGTCATCCACAACGATCAACTCGAAGTCTTTGTAATTCTGCGCCAGAACGGAATCAATCGCCTCCTTAACGCACCAGCCGCGGTTATACGTCGGAATGATGACACTCACTCGGGGGTTTTTTTCTAATTG
>JARRRC010000481.1:0-2652 GCA_037381105.1 Desulfobacterales bacterium | reverse complement strand
ATTATTTTTCCGGAAGGAATGGGTCTATAAGGCTTGCTGATACGGTCGATCTCCCGGTCGGTCCAGGAATTGAAGCTGTAAATAAAATTGGTTGAAATCATCGTTACTAAAAGGGCAACGACAATATCATACCAATCGGTACCGCCGGCCAGCTCTGCCCCGAAAAGATATGAAATAAAGGCGATTAGCGCGACATCGATGCGACATAATCGGATATATGAGAGCATTCAAGTCAGACCCCAAACCCATATCCTGGAATTATATAATGCAGGAATGGAAGATTTGTCTTCAAGTGGTCAAAATAAATCGGTCCGATCACAGCCACTTGCATGACAACAATAATACTCATTGAGGCAAAAGTCCAACGGGAAAAGATTTCACGTTCCCGAGATAAAAGACTCACACCGAAAAAGGCCAAGGTCACCGCCGGCAAACCCGACATAATGATATCAAAGGGCCGGTTGAACCATCCGGTACTTTTAAAAACAATGGTCTGTACCATCCATACCAAGACAGCCGCCAGTGTTGCACACCACCAACTGCGTCTAATGCCGCCAAACCACCCTGCCCGCCAGATAAAAATAATGGAAAGCGCCGTCAGCATGAAAAGCCAGAATGCAGCCATAAATTGATGGTGACTCCATTGGGTCTGGAATAAAAAGATCGATTTGGAGTGCCGTATGGGACCGACCCAGTTAACGGCAAAAAGATTCCCCGCAATATAAACAGACACCGCCAGGGAAAACGCGCGAAGCCAGGATCGGGTATAAACATACCCGACCGTCATCACAGAAAAGAAAATAACCAGCAATTCTATGGTCAACGGCCTGTTTTTTGTATATGCCCAGCAAAAGGTTGCGACATAACCGATAATTTCAGAAAATGATCCTCTTAAATATTCAAGCTGTAAAGGTTCTCTTGTCACTATGGCATACAACAGGGGAATTGCCATTAACGTAATTCCGTACATCACCCAGATCAAGCGAACAGCGTACTTTCGAGCGCTGGAAAGACAATCCGGCCATCGAAATCATGGGTAACCCCGATCCGAATCGCCGCATCGGCATTGTTTCATTAACTGTGCCTTGCCAAAAGCCCGGTCTCAACATAACACCGAAATAGTGAAAAAAAGATTAAATAGACCGGAGCAAAAGCATTCACACGGATTTTCCAGTTTGGCATAACATTTGATGCATTCATCCGATAATCTTGTCATTTTTATTTAAAGGCTAATTTCATTCGCCGTTGATAACGATGTCTAAACGACCTGTTGTCCGGTTTTGATTATCGCCCCTTTTGCATTTTAATGATCACGGCGACGATATCACCGGTGGAAAGCTTGAAACCTCTCACTAAAACCCTTTTGCCTTCCCATTTGGAAGTCCTCAAAGCAGTGATATCCGATGTATCGCCAAATCCGTCCACAAAAGCAGACCTGTATTTATCGTTGCCGAGTTTAAATTCAATTAAATATACCTTTTTTTCACCAACAATCAGGTAGTTGCCTTTTACGCTAATGTCTTGAATAACCGAATTAATCTCAAACGGTTCCATACGATCAAAATCGATGTGTTTTTTTGAGAATGCAGCCGTGTTACCGGGGTACAACATTAGACCCAACCCTGAAAACAGAAAGAATAAAAATATATTTCTGAACAGATTCGAATAACTCATAATGGCCTCCTGTTAATTGTTCAATTGTCTCCAAAAAAATGTACGTAATTTTTTCGTTTCATCGATTGATTGATGCCCGATCTTGTCTTCACCGGCGATATACATCTCCGGACCGCCCCTGAGCATGGCAATCACCGGCGCCGATGCAATGGAAGTCCCGATAATCATGCTGCGATCCAATCTCCCCTTATGGACGATATTATGATCCTCCGTATTATCCGTCTCTTCGACATCGCTCCATTCAAAGGCCGCCTCGCCGGTTTGGTAATTAAGGGCATAAAGACGCGACAGTCCATGACCGGAAACCGTCTCACACGGATCCGAAGGAGGCGTGCCGGTGTCGGGCGTATAGGTGGTAAAATAAACCACACCGTTATATACCAACATGGAAGATGTCACTTTTTCTCCGGCATTTTGGTCCAGCCTGATAAACCAGCCTTTTTTCTCGGCAAGTTTTTGTCCGAACAATTCCTCAATTGCATCCGGTGCATAAAAGATTTTTCTCTGTACGCTGTCAGTTTCCGAGGATGAAAAAAACTTTCTCCGGCTCCAGGTACCGTCTCCGTCGTCATCTTCAAAGGCAAAGATATTGCCGCCGAGATCTCCGGCATAAACCCGGTTGGTAATCATGTTGCCGTTGGTATCAAATCCTTGAACATCTACAATGCAATGGGTCATGTCCGAAAAGTTACCGGCATTGACGTTCAATTTGCTGACAGCGCCGGTTAAATAATTAACGGCAAATACCGCCCTTCCATAAGTATCCGTATCGGCTCGATACTGGCTCATATCCGGATCCGGATCCACCGGGTCATATACATAGAGCGGCTTGTCCTGATTTTCGTCATAGCCTCCGGCCATTAAGAATACGTTTTCCGCTGTCGAAGTCGATGTTTTGATGACGTGGGCTGTGGGTTCGGACCAGGACTGGCCTAAGGTGGCGGCCGCACCGTCCACATTTAAATCGCCATCACCATC
>JARRRC010000480.1:0-2775 GCA_037381105.1 Desulfobacterales bacterium | reverse complement strand
TTTTCGATAAATCGCCGTTTCTTACCCATTGCTTCAAGAACAATGGCAATATTATCGAATACGGTTTTAGTTGGGATCAACTTGTAATCCTGAAATATAATTCCAAACTTTCGCCGAAGCATCGGTATTCTTTTATGAGAGATTCTCGACAGGTTCATGCCGTCAATCAATACCTGTCCCTCCGATACCGCTTCACCATAATACAAAAGTTTTAGCAGAGAGGTTTTGCCTGCGCCGCTGGGGCCGGTGATAAAGAGAAGTTCATTCTTTGAAATGTCAAGGGTAATATCGTCGAGCGCTTTTACGGCGCCGTAATTTTTATGAACATGGAACATTCGAATTATCGAGCCTTTAGCCTGTTGATCAATCATTCAATCACTTCCTGCCCGATAGCTCGATAGAGTGTCGCCTTTGAGATTTTAAAATTGTATAATGCATTGTAATATCTCGTCATGGTTCTTGAAAGAAGCGTCTGTGCAATGAGCACATCAGTTTGCGTGGCGATTTGTTCCTTATACCGTTCCTGGTAGATCCTGAAATTTTCTTTGGCCTGTTCCACAGCCGTTTCAACGGTTTTGATTGCCCTTTCGGCTTCTTGGGTTCTCAAGTATGCCGTCTTGACCTCCAAAAGGATATTGTCGACAATTTCTTGTTTTTTAAGCTGTGCCTGAGACCATCGGGTATACTTTTCTTTAACACCGTATGAGGTCCGACCCCATTCCCAAAAATTCCATTTTGCCACTGCGCTGATATTCCATCCACTGGGGTCATATATTCCCGTACCGCCGCGCACATCCCATTCTGTTCCGTGTTTGAAATAATTTCCCTCAAGTTCAACCCTCGGAAAGTAGTCCTTTTTGGCCAGTTGGTATTCTTTTTGGGAAATATCAATGTCCAAATCGGCAATCCTTATTTCCCACCGATTTTTCTCGGCTTGGGAAAGGCAATATCCAAGGGTCTCTTCAAAAGGCGCATAACTTAGGATATCTTTCAAAACAACGGGCGTATTGAGGGGTCTTCGAAGGAGTGTATTGAAATTCGACTTGGCATTGTCCATATTGTTTTTTGCGATGATAAGATCCTGTTTGGCATTGGCCAATTGAACTTGAGCCTGCAGCAAATCATTCAACGGCGTCATTCCGACTTTATAAAAATTTTCGGCCACTTCTTTTTGGGCTCTGATCTGTACAACGGTCTGTTGGGCGATGTCGTAGAGCTTTTGTTTCTGCAACAGCTGAAAATAAGCATTTTTTGCGTCCAGAATAATATTCTGCCGGGTTAGCTGCTCGCTAACTTTGGCCCTGTCAAGTCCAAGCTTGGCAATATCGTATTTTCTCAGCAAAGAGAATCCCGTAAATATCGGTTGACTGAATGGAGATGCAGTGGTTTCCTCTTTGGATGATTTCAGTCCGAGATTGACTTTTAAGGCGCTTTCAATGGTCTGTTTGAGGGTAAAAATTTCAACAGACTCCTGGGCTTTAGCGGCACTGGCAAACAGCATCGATGGCAGGACGATCGAACAGAATAACAGCCTAATCCAATTTTTATTAAACATCATCTCTTTTGTCCTTACGGTGTTAAATGATATAAAATTGCAGAATTCATATCTAATTGTTGGTAGAGATATTAAAAATTGTTCAAATAACCAGAATTCTAATTGAAGTTAATATATTATGGTCATCCTCGATTTTATTTACGCTCATGAGTGCTGTCACCAGTTTTCCTTACTCAAAGCCTCCGCTGAATCCCATTAAACAGGCTTCTTCCATTTCGGTGGAGGCTTTTTTATATCGAATCAAGCCCTTAAAATCAATAGTTTCCTGCCAATCAAGCAAGCCTGTTGATTTGTTAAAGATAGTCCCTGTTCGTTCTTTACGGTCCCTTGCCAGATCTTTTCGCAGTTTTAATGTTAGATTTTATTTGGATTGAATCTCTTCGAGGGTTTTTTGATATGCAGAACTTAAAGGACCGCCCAAGGAGACCGCTTTTCTGGCCGCCGCCAGCGCTTCCTGCTTTTTTCCCAGTTCAAAGAGAATTTGTGCAAGATTGTTAAAGGCCGGACCCGATTCAGGATGAAAACGAATGGTTTTTTTGAAAGCGGTTTCGGCATTTTTCAACTCCCCGAGGGCATAATAGCAATTGCCGACGCCGATCAGAGCAGGGAGATGTCCAGGCCATCGTGTCAACACGGTTCGATAACCGTCGATGGCATCCCGAAACCGGCGGGCTTTCTCAAGCCCGAATACGGCTTCCGTGAATCGATCTTCCTGAACGGCAGCGGGGAATTGATCGGGTCGAAGAATTAATAATCCCCAATGTTTGCTCCGGGCCCATGTATTTTCAAACACCCGGAAGGATACAACTTTCCGAGTAATGCTGCCCGAGCGAAGAACAACCGTTTTTTCAGTCAAATCATAGCCGATCACCACCGCATAATGCCAAACAGGATACCATGATAATCCGAGATTCTGCAAAACGATCACCGGATTCCCGGCAGCTACTTCTCTAAACAGGTCTTCCGGACCTGACAACACATAAGCAATTCTTCCATGCCGTCGGGCTGCGCCGATCAATGCGGTTTGCAGGCTGCCTTTTTTCTCGGGTGTAAAAACCTCATGGGTCAAATTCTCCGGCGTAATCGCCAGGCCGCTCCATTGGAGAGCCGCAGCAAGGGCTGCAGGACCGCATTGATCGGCCTTTTGAGGAAAAAAAGGAACCGCTTCGAGCTCAACGCGGGACGGGATACCGCCTGTTTTTGGCAACATAACCGTCGAG
>JARRRC010000479.1:0-2994 GCA_037381105.1 Desulfobacterales bacterium | reverse complement strand
GGCATGAGTTCCGGGTCCATGCCGCTTTCCACTTCGATTTTTCAGGAGGGCCTGATCATTCCGGCTCTGAAATTGGTGGAAAAAGGAACCATTGATAAAAAAATGATGCGCTTTTTGTTGAATAATGTTCGAACGCCGGTGGAGCGGGAAGGCGACTTTGCCGCCCAGATCATGGCCAATATCACGGGCGTGCGGAGAACCGAAGAACTCATCGCAAAATACGGGCTTGAAAAGACCCGGTTTTATGCCAATGCACTGATGGACTATGCGGAACGTCTCACACGAACGACAATCCTAAAAATTCCGGATGGCGTTTATACGTTCGAAGATGTTATGGATGACGACGGCATTTCGGATCGCACCATTAAACTAAAAGTGAACATAACGATTCGCAATGATTCGGCAACCCTTGATTTCAGCGAATGCGACCTTCAGGTCAACGGAAGTGTCAACGCGGTATATGCCATTACCCTTTCGGCTGTTCTTTATGTTTTTCGCTCACTGGTGACAAAAAATATTCCCACCAATACCGGCTGCCTGAGGCCGATCAAGGTGCTGACCCGCAAGGGAACCGTCGTGGACGCCTGTTTTCCGGCGGCAGTTGCCGGTGGAAATGTGGAAATGTCCCAACGGATTGTAGATGTGGTATTGGGAGCCCTTTCTCATGCCGTACCGAACAATATTCCCGCTGCGAGCCAGGGTACCATGAACAATGTGACCATCGGCGGCATGGATCCCCGAAATAACCGCCCCTTTGCATACTATGAAACCATCGCAGGCGGCCTCGGCGCATCTGATACATGTGATGGAGAAAGTGCCGTTCATTGTCACATGACCAATACCATGAATACACCGGTGGAGGCCCTTGAATACAGTTATCCATTTCTTGTCACCGAATATTCCATACGGCGCGGGACCGGCGGGAACGGCCGACACAGAGGCGGAGACGGCATTGTCCGCGAAATTGAACTGCTTACGGACGCTGAGGTGACGGTTCTTTCCGAAAGAAGAAAGAAACAGCCATAAGGAATTTTTGGAGGAAAACCGGGTGCTGTGGGGAAAAACATCATTTCCAGAAAAAAGATACAGGAACAAAAGGGGGGAAAGTTTTCCGCAGCGCTGCAAAAAGGGGATCGGCTTCGTATCGAGACACCGGGCGGCGGGGGGTACGGCAAACCGGAATCGGATAACCCCTGAAATCGACTTTCCTGAACCTAAAATGAGCGTTTTAAACTTTAAAATATAAATTGAAATAATTCATTCAAAAATAGGAGGATTTTGATCCCTTTTAAAATTTAAAACGCTCATTTTAGGCTGAATATTGACATCATGTCTTGCCATGTTTATTTTCGTTAAAATCGAAATTAAGAAGAGATTGCCGATAGGCTGCGAGGACGGAAAGCGATCTCATTCTTAAAACGATATCTCATTTCAAATCCTGACCCAGACCGATCACCATATTTATTATTCCCGATAGTGAAAAACGGAGGTAAACCATGAAAAAATATATTCATATCAGCGTAATTTCAATTTTTATTTTAATGGCTTTCGGCTGTGCCGCAGTAGTGGATAATTACGGCAGCCTTAGATCGATCCCGGACACCGGGAAACAGGTGACGATTCAGTATTTAATCGATCACTGGAAGGACTATAACGTTTATTATGCAGGGTATGGTGTTCGAATGCCTTTGGGTGTTTGGTTCAACCCCAAAAATGGTGATACCAGACTTGTGGGAGATTATTGGAAACCGGTTCAAACCCAAAAGGACCTCATTGACATCACGCAATGGATTTATGTTACCACACAATATAGACCCTATCTCACTGAAATTGTAGGGCCGCACGGACGGTTTTACGGCTACCTGTACTATTCTTACGGATCGGTCGTTGCAAAAAAGATCGGCAAAAACACAATGTATGTATTAAACCTCGAGTGGCCGCACTGGGGAGGAGGATTGGGAGAAGATATAGATTAAAACTCAGCCGGTTTTTTTATCCTGAAAGGTTTCTTTTGCCAAAAACGTGCAGATCAGCGATAAAACGGAGGCGCCGAGGAGAATAAGAATAAGCATTGTATAGGCTTTGAGGGAGTACCCGCCGGCATGGGATTTCGGATATGCATCCAGCACCCGGCCCAAAAGGGGCATAAAAACCGCGCCGCCCAAAAAAGGAAAGAGATTGACCATACCCGTTGAGGTGCCGGCGATTTCCGTTGGGAATAGCTCTTTGACAATGGTAAACCCAAAAATAACCACGGATGAGGCACATATCGAAAAAATGAAAAACAGAAAGTACAGGGTGATGCGGGAAAGGCCCGACGGATAGATGCTGAGAAATGCAAGCTCAAAGACGAGTATCAAGTTGCACAGCATAAACGGTTTCTTTCGGCTTTTCATCACTTTGTCGGACAAAAATCCCAAAGGGGGACTGCCGATGATCATGCCCCAGGCAATCATACTGAGCACGGTGCCGGCCTGTGACCGGGTCATGCCGTAAACATGCATCAGGTATGGTCCGCCCCATAAGGCCCCGAAACCGAAAAATATTCCGCAATCGAGAAAAAACCATATGGCCACCGGCCAGAAGTATTTTTCGAATACGACTCGACGGGCTCCTTCCATCAACGATATCTGTTTTACCGGCCGGGCGGCTTTATCCCTGTTATCGTCAAGTTTCTCTATGGAAGGCCATCCTTTATCTTCGGGACGATCCCTGACAACAAGCCAAACCAGCACCACGATGATAAAGGTGCAGCAGCCGATCAGTTGAAAAGAGATGCGCCATCCGAAAAACAGTGTCATCAAGGCAAGAAACCATGTGGCTGCCAGTACGCCGACTCCTCCCACTGCATTTAAAATGCCGGTCATAAAAGCAAATTCATGGGGATGAAACCAGCGAGATAAGATTTTCATGGTGGGGATGAAGACCATGGAAACACCCAGACCAACCATTACCCTACCGATAAAGGCAACTTTTATGGTCGGTGAAAAACCG
>JARRRC010000478.1:892-2535 GCA_037381105.1 Desulfobacterales bacterium | reverse complement strand
GTTCAGCGTTTGGTAATTTGACAATTCAGTATTACAGCACAAATATCAATCAAAATATTGAACACCGAACACCGAACACTCTCATGCAAAGTTCAGGGGTGATAATATTGCACAATAGCATCACACAGTCCCGGTATGGTGTATGATTCTGCGACGATATGAACGTCAAATCCCAGACGCCGGGCGGTATCGGCGGTAATCGGGCCGATGCATGCAATGGTGACGCCCTTCATCAGGTGATCTAATTCTTCGGACGGCAAAAGCGCATGAAAATTTTTTGCGGTGGATGAGCTGGTAAACGTTATCATATGGATCGTGCGTTCCGTAAGTCGTTGTATGACAACATCGGCATTATCTTTAACCGCTATGGTGCGGTATGCTTCAACTTCATCCACTACAGCCCCCATCTTCGCCAGCTCCAGAGGCAAAACCGGCCTTGCTTCCTTTGCGCGCGGCAGCAATACCTTCTTCCCGATAATATCTTCTTTTGCGAATGCCTTAACAACAGATTCAGCCCTGTAGTTTTCGGGAATAATGTCGCTCTTGAATCCAAAATCGAGAAGTCTTTTGGCTGTCGCCGGACCGATGACCGCTGTTCGAACATGGTTCAGATCTCGAACATCCTTGTTTTTTTCAAAAAGTCGGCTAAAAAAGAACTGAACGCCGTTGACACTGGTAAAAATCAGCCAGTCATAAGACGAAAGGGTGTTGATGGCCTTATCCAGAGGTTTCACATCATCGGGTGGAACCACCTTTATAGTGGGACATTCCAGGCATTCCGCGCCCAGATCGGAAAGGCGATCCACCAATTCGCTGGCCTGTTCTCTGGACCGGGTTACTACAATGCTTTTTCCTATCAACGGACGGTTGTTTTCAAACCATTTAAGGGTTTCCCTCAACTTTACGACATTCCCCACAATAATGATGGCCGGTGGTTTAAGTCCGGCGGTTTTTACCCGTTCGGCAATGGTACAAAGGGTTCCGACCAGGGTAATTTGCTTGGCCGTCGTTCCCCAGCGTATCAGTGCCACTGGCGTATCGGGATCCATGCCGTGTTTTAAAAGACGCTGGGTTATCAGCGGCAGATTTTTTACCCCCATCAGAAAAACGATGGTTCCGATGCCTCTGGCAAGTGACTCCCAGTCGATCCCCGAAGCTTCTTTTATCGGATCTTCATGTCCGGTGACAAAGGCCAGGGTGGATGTATAATTTCTGTGGGTCAGTGGAATTCCGGCATAGGCCGGTGCGGCGATGGCCGATGTAACGCCGGGTACGATTTCAAAAGGTATTCCGGCCCGGATCAAGACTTCCGCTTCTTCACCGCCGCGGCCGAATATAAACGGATCGCCGCCTTTGAGGCGGGTTACTGTTGAACCGCTTTGGGCCTTTTCAACGATGAGATCATTAATCCGGTTTTGCGAAAGGGTATGATTCCCGCCTTTTTTCCCGACGTAAATCATTTCAGTGTCTTGACAGGCATGCTTTAATAGAGAAGGGGAGGCAAGAAAGTCATAGATGAGCACATCCGCCCGCCGGATACATTCCAATCCTTTCACCGTAATCAGTCCCGGATCGCCGGGGCCTGCTCCGACAAGATAGACTTTACCTTTCATTGTTTTGATCCAGATCGGCTTTCAGATTAT
>JARRRC010000478.1:0-885 GCA_037381105.1 Desulfobacterales bacterium | reverse complement strand
TAAGGCGTTCGGCAAGTTCTACACCGATGATTCCGGACGAGTTTTCAGGTCCCGAGAGGGTTTCCCTGACGAGGGTTCTGCCGTCAATGGTGGCCACTAGACCGGAAAGCGTAAATGTGTTTTTATCGATCGTTCCGTGGGCGGCAATCGGCACCTGACAACCGCCTTCAAGGTGATTGAGAAACGCACGCTCTCCCACAATGATGGCCCGTGTTTTCGGATCTTCCAGCGTGGCGACAATAGGGCCGACCAGGGGATCATTTTGTCTGACTTCAATACAAAGAGCGCCCTGGCCGACGGCCGGGAGCATAATGGTTTCGTCCAGATATTCTGTTATTTTGTTTTCAAATCCCAATCGCTTGACACCGGCGGCTGCGAGGATAATGGCATCGAGATTTTCGGTTTCGAGCTTTTTAAGGCGTGTGTCGAGATTTCCTCTTAAAGGCGTAACGAACAAATCCGGTCTGGCGGAAAGCAGCTGTGCTTTCCGTCGAAGGCTGCTGGTACCGATGACAGCGCCGGGAGGCAGCGTCGAAAGGCTCCGGTTGTTTCTGGAAATCAGAACATCTTGCGGAATTTCCCGCTGAGGGATTGCGCCGATGCACAGCCCATCGGGTATTTGTGCCGGCATATCCTTCATGCTGTGGACCGCAATGTCTACCTTTCGGTCTAAAAGAGCTTCTTCGATTTCCTTAACAAATAGTCCCTTGCCCCCCACTTTGGCCAGCGGGGCATCGAGAATCTTGTCTCCTTTTGTCTTTATGGTCACCAGCTCGATGGAAAGGGAGGCATCTTCGGCTTCAAGGGCCGATTTGACCCAATGGGCGTGCCAGAGGGCGAGTTGACTTCCCCGGGTTCCTATTTTAAGCATTTCGCCCATCAGTG
>JARRRC010000477.1:782-3799 GCA_037381105.1 Desulfobacterales bacterium | reverse complement strand
CCTAAAAAAACGACGCCCAAGGATAAAAAAATAAATTTGTATCGGATGATTGTTTCAACGCTGGTCTGTCCGAGGTAAACGATCAGATTGGGAATTACCCAATATAAAAATATCGAAAGAAAAATAATAAATCCTATGATAAAGATATTAAACCTGCTGATTGCAGAAATAATTTTTTCGAAACGGTATCTATGTTCCGTATTTTTTAAACCCGGTTCATCCGGGATTTTTTCTTCCCCCCAAAAAAGTGCCTGGTATGCACGGACGAAAAATGCAATCAAAAGAAAGGCCCCCACAGGGATTCCGACAGCCGCCGCAAACCAGGCCCTGAAGGGAAAAGGAAGGTTTTTGGTGACCAGTTTGACGTGGTACTGTTTAAAAGGTCCGAATGTTTTTTCAAAATAGTATTTATTGAATTCGCTGAGATTTTTACCGTCCGTCTCATAAATAAGATTACCCTTGTCATCCAGTACATGCAGCCTCGATTTATGGCCGGACTTCATGGCTGCAAGGGCAAAAATTTCAAGTTCCAGCAAAAAAAGAACCACTATAATAATGATAAAAACGTTCCTGTTTTCTCTCATAAAAGACGTTTTCTTTTCCATTGTTGACATTCTGTTCCCCTTCCATGTTCAAAAAAAGGTCGTGCCTTATTTATTATAATTTATCACAACGTTGAATCGGTGTACAAGTTTTATCGGAAATTTTCAGATTAAATTTTTTAGGGAGAATCTTAATATCGGCAAAATAGCCGCGACGGGCGATTCACGCCGATCTTGAACAAAAATCCCATTCAATGATCGGCTGATAATCTGCATTTATTCGAAGGGATCGGGTATGGATGTTTCTTCCGGGGAGATTTTTCCAGAAACCGGTCAAGCGTTTGAAGAGATCTGACTCATGTCCCGGAGCAGGCCGCTATCGGCGAAACAAGGTTTGTGCCTCGGGGCCCGAACCTTGTTTCGCATAACCGTTAAGCTTATTCTTCCGGATGACAATCGGTACAACTGGTTGGAAGGAGCTTTTCCTGTTTTTCCAGGGCCTCGTATGACATCTCCGAGTCTATTTTCTTGACTTTTATTTTTTGGTGACACCCGATGCAATTTTGGTGATAGGCATATTTGTAATATTTGATTCCCTCTTTCGTGTATGCCAGATAACGTGTCGCCTTTTTCGGAGCTTTCAAAAGATTGTGACAATTTGACGCTGTGCAGTTGAGGATTTTGGCGTTGCCTTTCCATGTATGATGGCATGTTCTGCAATCATATGTGAAATGTTTGGAGTGATTGAATTCCACCGAAGTTCTCTCTTGTTTGACCGAGGGGGGCGGTTTGAGCACAATGACGCCCATGGGGACGCACATTTCCTCAAGGGCTGTTTCTGATTCGCTTTCATTCTGTCCGGAAACATTCAGCGCCATTCCGAAAACAAAAACCACCGCTAAACACCATACCCCGAACTGTAATTTGCGCATCCTCTTCCTCCTCATTAAAAACTATAAAATGTATATTTATTTAGAATTATTAATTTTTTATTTTGAGGATTGCCCAAAAAGAGGATTACTTTTTAAGGCGCGGTAAGGGAAGTTACGGGTTCCATGCATCTGGTCGAAACCGGAGACAACCGCATTTTACTCGATTGCGGCATGTTTCAAGGTCGTCGAAAAGACGCGAATGAAAAAAACAGAAACCTTCCGATTGACCCGGTATCCATTACCAATGTCGTGCTTTCTCATGCCCACATCGACCATTCCGGCCGGATTCCCATCCTTACGAAAAACAGTTTCAGCGGACGCGTGGTTTGTACGCGAGCCACGGCGGATGCCAGCGCTTACCTCCTCCTGGATTCAGCCCATATTCAGGAATCGGACGCCGATTATCTGAACTATAAAACGGTTCGATCTTTTCTATCCGGACTGGCGGCCTCCGGCCCGAATAAAAAAATTTCAAAGAAAAAACTCGATCATATCAAGAAGGAGCTGAAAAAAGAGGGGCATCGGATTAATACCGAGAAAATTAACGAATTCCTTTTGCAATATCGTCTTGAAAGCGTGACGCCGCTATACGGCATTGAGGATGCGCAAAACGCTCTTAATTTTTTTGAAGGTTATCCCTACCGCACCCCGGTAACCGTCGGGAACACGGTTGTCTGTACATTTTATGAAGCCGGTCATATATTGGGATCGGCCATATCCATCCTTAAATTCCATGAAAACGGCCGGCCATATACCGTCTGTTATACCGGAGACATCGGCAGATTTGATAAGCCGATCATTAAAAATCCCGCGCTTTCTTTTCCTGACGGCGACCTTGATATTGATTTGATGATCATGGAAAGTACTTACGGGGACCGCCTTCACGAGCCCATAAAAGATTTAAAGCCGCGGTTGAAAGAGATTTTAAGCGAAACGTTTCAACGAAAGGGGACGGTAATCATACCGGCGTTTGCTTACGGGCGCACGCAGGAGCTGTTGTATATGATTCATGAATTATACAATGACGGAGATGTTGAACGGAAGCCGATATATGTGGACAGTCCGCTGGCCGCCAACATTACCCGGGTCTTTGGAGAGCATCCTGAAGTTTATGACAGCGAAACCCATGAAAACTTTTTGCAAAAAGGGTTAAATCCGTTCTTTTTTGAACCCGTGCATTTTGTCGGTTCGGTGGAAGAATCCATGGCCCTGAACCGGGAGGAAAAACCGCATATCGTTATCGCGGGGTCGGGAATGTGTGAAGCCGGTCGTATCCTGCATCATCTGCGCCATAAAATTCACAACCCCAGACATACGATCCTCATTGTCGGTTATATGGCACAAAACACGCTGGGTTGCCGGATCCTCGATCAAGGTGAAGCATATAAAAAATCGGGACGAAAAGGCCCGCCGCCGTTGTTGAAATTTTTAAACAAAACATACCCGTTAAAGGCGCATGTTGAAAAACTTGACGGCTTTTCCGCCCATGGTGACAAGAACGAGATGATTCGTTTCCTCAAAAAAGCGAATCTGAAAATAAAAA
>JARRRC010000477.1:0-752 GCA_037381105.1 Desulfobacterales bacterium | reverse complement strand
CGTTTGCAAAACATTTGCATAGTGAAGGTTTCCCGGCATTCGTACCCCTTCCCGGGGAAACGATTCGCATGGAAACCGATCGATGAAAAACGCTACAAATTCAACACTGAAAGCTCAAAGTTCCGGAAGAAAGGATTCCCATGGATTCAGACCGATTCCCGGATCCCCTCCTCAAAATAAAGACTTTTCTTTTTGGGCTGCGGCGTTTTCAATATTCATCTGCATGCTCTTCGGCGCAAATGCCGTGGCCATTAAAATCAGCCTTAACGGTCTGGGGGTGTTTACCACGGCAGGCATCAGATTCGGCATTGCCTCGATCGCCATTTTTTTATGGGCCAGAATCACCGGAAGATCTATTCGGATTAAAAAAGAACAAATCCTGCAGCTTGTGATTATCTCCCTGGTTTTTACGTTCCAACTTTCTTTTTTCTACCTAGGGATCAATAAAAGCAATGCCTCCCGTGGCACCCTGCTTGTGAATTTCCAACCTTTTTTTACCTTGTTTCTTGCGCATTTTTTTATCCCCGGCGATCGGATTACCATAAGGAAAATCATGGGTCTTTTGATGGGATTTTTTGGGGTTGCTTTTGTGTTTTTGGAGAAAGAAGGGGTGACGGGCGATTTAAACATCGGGGATATGATGATCTTGGCGGCCGCCTTTTTGTGGGCTTGCAATGCCGTTTATACAAAACGGATTATCTCTGGGTTCCAACCCTTTCAGATCGTCCTTTTTCCGATGATATTTTCCGTAC
>JARRRC010000476.1:0-2533 GCA_037381105.1 Desulfobacterales bacterium | reverse complement strand
ATGCAATTCCGGAAAGCAGGGCGCCGCCTATGGATAAAATCGGCCCTATGGAAGAATGCCAGTAAGGGCTGGAAACCATGGTGGCGAATTCGGCACCATTGGCACCGGAAAAAGCGATGGCGAAAAAAATGCCGATCCAGCCCCAAACGCGGGGGACATTCCCTGCTGGTCGCCCGGATTTTAAATCAATTCCCAATACGATTACCAGGTAAATCAAATAGGCCAGAGTCAACCAGGAGGCGATCGCCAAAAGAGAGGAGAAATTGGGTCTCGTGTAAACTTCATACAAGCGCCACATGTGTCCCAGATCAAAAGCGATGACCAAAAGGCCGGCAATTATGGTAACGATTGAAACCAACAGAGATATTCGTGCCAATGGTTTAAGGGGATTGATGTTGAAAGCATAAATTGACCATGTCAGAAGGGATGCCCCCACGGCAAGGCCGACAAAATATACTTTTGCGGCCACCCATAATCCCCAGGGGATATAACTTCCATAATTTAAGGTGAGTTCTCCTGTATTCAAACGCTGGAAAACCCCGATCAGTCCCCAAACCATCAGAATCAGCCAGATAACAAAGAATATGGTTTTTAGTGGTCTATTCATCGTTTATTCTCCTTTTTTATACTAAATAATAGACGGAAGGTTGGGTGCCCAGCTCTTCTTTTAATCGTTTGGCCCGCGGGGTTCCGATGAGCTCGTGAACCAGACTGTGCGGGTTGTTATAATCGCCGAAATACGTCGCGCCGCCCAGACATGTCGTCACACAGGCGGGCAGCATGCCGACTCGTAATCGGTGCAGGCAGAAATGGCATTTACGGGCGTTTCCGATAGGAGAGATGTCGGNNNAGTCTTTGCTGTATTCATAGTTGGGGCGGGTTTCATAACTCATGATTTCCGGGGTCCCCAAGCCGAAAAAATCGCCAAAATCGGCGGTTCGCGAATTATAGGGGCAGGATGCCAGACAATTCCGGCACCCGATGCAAATATTATAATCGATAACCACAGTGCCGTCTTCCCGCTTATAGGTGGCCTTAACCGGACAAACTGGTACACATGGCGGCTGGTCACAGTGCATGCAGGGTTTGGGTGTAAATACCCAGGCTACATTCGGAAATGTTCCGACATTCTGCTTCGGAACCGGGCGGTAAACTACCCCAGGCGGCAAATTATTCTCCGAATTACAGGATACCGTACACGAATCACAACCCACACATTTTTTCTGGTCGATCACCATGACCCATTTACGCTCGGCAACCGGCTTTTTCATAGCTTGCAAAAGCTCGACTTGCATGCGTTGCAGTGCGCTTCCTTCGGGAAAACTGTCTGGAAATTGTAAGGGGGCTGGTTTTTGTTCATCCTCAGCCGGGGCATCTCTTTCCAAAAAACAGTTCATTGCGCCGAGACTTCCGGCTGCCAGTAAGGAATTTTTTAGGAACGCTCTTCGCTTTAGATTTACGCTTACAGGCTCAGAAGCGAAACGGTCTTCTTTTTTTGACTTCTGGCTCCGGTCGGAAAGCGTGCTCTTTTTCATTTCCATTTCAATACCTCCTTCATTATTATGAGATTATTGGAAATTATTTCAAAAGGTTCGTTTATGAATCTCTCTCTTCACATATACTCTTTAACAGGAAAAATAATTCGTCCGGATCGACCGGCTTGTTCAGGCACGCATAAATGTGATGACAGATGGCATCCCGAAGTTCAGGATGAAACCGTTTTGTCGAAAGGCAAAGCAAACGGACATCAGGATGATTCATTGAAAACGATTTAAAAATTTGGTTATTGAAGGCTATGGAGTCCAGATCCAGAATGGCTGCGATGCAACCACTGCTTTTGAGATTGATGTCAAACGCTGAAATGGAATCGATCGGAACCGCCAAAAACTGATGTTGGTTCAGCAATGTACACAAGCTTTTGCATTCTTTATCATTTGCATTCAAAACGAGAATTTTCTTTTTCAACCCTGATCTTCTTTTAAGAGGTTTTAATTGACAGGACCGGAATCCCCGTCAACTTAAAACAGAGCAAGACCTGTGCCATGAATTTTGAAAGATAATGAATAGATCAGTATTATCTCAATGGAGATTGGGGAGTCGGCGCTGATATGTGTTATATCTTTAAAATCATATGATAAATTATCATTATGGAAAGCAGAGAATTTAGCAGTGAGCCAAACAAAGAAATGAATTGAAGGAAAAAGGGGGATAAAATCGATGGCTGCAACGTGTCAGATATCAGGACACTTTATTTTGGAATAGAGAATAATATATGAAAAAACAGAATATTATGAATGTCCATATTATAGACAT
This sequence comes from Desulfobacterales bacterium, assembly GCA_037381105.1. GTDB lineage: Bacteria > Desulfobacterota > Desulfobacteria > Desulfobacterales > UBA11574 > UBA11574. The sequence goes on along the minus strand of JARRRC010000476.1, from coordinate 220 downwards.
CCATTCACGATCCTGAACATTGCCTGGACAGAGGCTATGGGTCGAATCCAACCTATCCCTGCCTATCCGGCGAACTCGACACTTGCAAAATTTAAGCTTAATATGAAATTTAATGATAAGTGGGAGGCTTTAATTGATATTTTTTGAGTTTGACATACAGGGTGCTGCGGCCGATGCCTAAAATTTGGGCGGCTTTCTTTTTGTTCCATTGGCATTTTTC
>JARRRC010000475.1:0-3724 GCA_037381105.1 Desulfobacterales bacterium | reverse complement strand
ATTTAAAAATAAGCATATCGCCTTTTTTAGAAAACTCATGGCGATGATATTACTCTAAATGAGTGTAAACCGGTGATGTTTCATAATATATTAATCTTAATGAGAAGTACAGGGTATTGCACCGCCAGCATCCGCTAAAAACCCTGCCATGTGATAAACTTACAGAAAAATTGGGGTGCGAAACTTGTTTGATTTATCTTTTGTTGGGTTTGCCCGGGAAAATTTCGGAATTATTCGAGGCCGGCGGATGACTCACATTCGGACCGAGCAGGCATTCGATAAAGTGTTGTTTTTTAGCATTCTGGTCACCGAAAACAGGATGAAGGCCTATATCCGGAGAGTATTTGCTTGCGGGAACTTTCCGGCCCAGCGCCTCGGCCATTGATCGAACATGGTGGGGAGCGGCACCACAGCATATACCGATATAATCAATTCCCATGTTCCGAGCTTTAATGGCAAAATCACCCATTTCAAAACGGGTTAACAAAAAAGGATCCAGCGCCACCGGGAATGCGTTTTTTGAATTTTCTAATTTCAGATCAAAAAAACTGGGCTCTTTCGACGTCGTTCGATAGGGAACCGGCAGTACGGCCACATGGCCGTGTACTTTATCTCGGATTCTTTGAATAATCGGCATGAGGGTTTCAGGACCTCGACCACAGTTGAGGCCGACAACGTCGGCACCATTTGTTTCCAGTATTCTGCAGGCTTCCTCCCAGGTATAGCCGTCGCAGCTCTTTTCATGAACCGTTGTGAAGGTAATCACGGCCGGAAATCCGGCATCCTTAATAACTTCCAGTGCAATGGAGGCTTCCCCCAAATGGCTGAATGTTTCAGCGATAATGAAGTCGACGTTTCCCCGCAAAGCCCAGTCAACTTGTTCCCTGAAAATGGCTTTGACAATTTTTTCTGATTCAATCGGTTGGTGAGGATTAAACTCCCAGGTATTGGACAAATTCCCGGCAACCAGAGCGCCTCCCTTTTGGGCCACTTCCCGGGCCAAAGATATTGCTTTGAGGTTGAGTTCTTCAAGCTTGTCTTCTTTTTCGATGGATTTTAATTTTGACCGGTGCGCATAATATGTGCAGGCAACAATAACTTCAGAACCGGCCATTAAAAATTCGTGATGAAGTTCCTTGACTGCTTCAGGATACTCTAAGACAACTTCCGGAACGAACGGTCCGGCCTTTAAATATCCCCTTCTCTCCAGTTCAAAGATATAACCTTCGGCAACTAAAACAACGTCTTTTTCCAGCCGCTCGATCAGGGATTCTTTTTTATCGCTCATAATTGCCCTTTTATCGGTAAATGCTGTTTAAAATTAATTATATCGAAGCGCTATCAATTGTTTATTCAAATGTCAATATATCACCGCCGTATTGAAAGTTCTTTCCCGAAAATGGCGTCGGGTTTTTCTCTTGTTGTAAAAAAGCAGAAGTGGATTGAAGGGAGACTATGAAACCACTTTGAGGGACTGAGGAGTATCCAAAGGGGTCAACTTCAACGTAAGACCTTCAACATCCACGATCACCGCCTTGCCGCCAACGGGTAATGGAACATCACAAACCGCGCGCCACAACTCCGAACTGAGGTTTATTGATACTTTCTGATAAAAAAATTCTTGATGAAATTAAAAGAGGCAATATTGTAATCGAGCCTTTCAGAAGAGAAAAACTTGGTACTAATAGCTACGATTCGAAAAACTCAAAAACAATAAAGGCGATAACCAATGTAATAATTATACTTTTCAATGAAGAATTCCCCGGCAGTCACCGCTGTCCGTTAAGTTCCGAGCTGTAAAATCAAATTCAAGCAACTCACTAAATGTTGCGGCTGCCTTATCCGGTTCAACCTGCCACCAGTTTAAGACATTATCAACAGCAGGATAAAAATTGGAAATTGACAAACTTTCAGCCGATTTTTCATCGTGAACGAATCTTTAACACAAGGGAATTAATTTTTAAATGATTTGGGCAACATCTCTTTATTTATGAATCCATTCCCAGGCCGCCTTTATTTCCGAACGGTCGAAGTATCGGGTTTGGATATGGGAAAATAATCCGAACAGACCGATCCATGTCTCTTCCCACATTTTATTGCCGACAAGGGCCATGCGATCGATGTTATCAGAATAAATTAAAGTGAAATTCAAATCGAACAACAGCGATTCCGCGTCCATTTTTTCATATGGCTCGAGAACAAGGAAAAGCCGGATTTTTCCGAATTCACGAATCTGTTTTTCCAGTACTTTGCAGATCTGTCCCTTTTGTTTTTTGGTGATGCCTTCGGTAATTTTAAATCCGATAATATTGCCCGAACTTTCTTTGAGCTGTTGATACACAGGTATAAATCTCCATATTAATCCCTCAGGGTGGTTTTCTTCTAAATCCTTGAGCAAAGCCTAAAGCAATCCCCGCCACAAAGACATTAAAACACAAAGGATATATTCACTATTCACTGTTTACTGTTCACTATTTGCTATGCGGTATTAATATTTGCTCGGCTTGGTTCCTGACAAGACAATATTCCAGTCTTTTCCGAAGTTCCCGGAGTGATAAATACGGTCGTAAGCGCCAACGTATACCTGGCTGCCGTCGGCACTGCAGGCGACGTTAAGGATAGGATACTCGGACCCGAGTTGCGTAGCGATATTCGAAGTGTACGGAACCGAAAATCGCCATTCCCAACACAATACCCAGCATGGTTTCTTTTGAAATTTTCATCACATCTCCTTTTCAATGGTTATGGTCCTTTCAGCAAATACAAAATTTCCTTCATTTTCCTTGAGCATATGAGGCTCTTTATTCCCCAAGATCTATCGATTCGGGCAAGCCGTATATCCGGGGATGATCCACAAGCAGGTAGAAAGCATTAAGACCGCCGGCCAGGGTTTCATCCGCGCCATAAAGACAAGCTCCGGCTTCTCCCTGTTCATGCAGTTGCCGTACGCGCGCTTCGGCCTTGCCGATGAGTTCGTTCACCGGACCGAAGCGTATCGAGTCGGTCGGACAGGCCTGTGAGCATGCGGGCTCCAACCCCTCACTGATGCGGTCATAACAGAGCGTGCATTTCCGGGCAATTTTCAGAGGGGGGATGAGATGAATCACGCCGAAAGGGCATGCATCCACACACTGTTTCATCCCCTTGCAAACGTCCGGCTGAATCACCACCGTATCGAATTCCGTGCGAACAATAGCGCCTGTCGGACAAGCCTCCAGGCATGCAGCGTGCACGCAATGTTTGCATACGTCGCTCATCATGAGCCACCGGCTTTGGCGGCGGTCTTCACTGAATTGTTCGATGAATTTTACATGGCGCCAGTGAGCGTTGTCCAGACACCGTGTATTGTCATAGCTGTCACCGGTCATTTCAGTGACCCCATTGCCGGCCGCGTGAAGTCTGTTCCACTGTTTACAAGCGACCTCGCAAGCCTTGCAGCCGATACAGACCGTCGTGTCCGTGTAAAACCCCATGCGTCGTCGTCTCCGGCTTTGCGTCATCATGTCTTCTCCACATTGCACAGAAAAGCTTTGGCTTCGTGAATGCTCACATTGGGGTCGCCGACCATCGGCGTGAGATCATTGACCACATCCCCCGTCACGAGACCCTGCCATCCCCAGTGCCAGGGCATGCCCACCTGGTGTAACAATCTACCTCCGATCCTGAGAGGACGCAAACGGGATGTCACGAGTGCCCTGGCCCGGATCCGTCCCCTTGCCGTAGT
>JARRRC010000474.1:0-2999 GCA_037381105.1 Desulfobacterales bacterium | reverse complement strand
GGAATGATGCATGGAAGACAAGTATTTGTGTTTGCACAAGATTTCACCGCACACGGCGGTTCTCTTTCTCTGGCCCATGCCGAAAAGATCTGTAAGATCCTACAGCATGCCATGCGAGTGGGAGCACCGGTAATCGGGCTCAACGACTCCGGCGGTGCAAGGATACAGGAAGGGGTTATGAGTCTTGCCGGATATGGAGACATATTTCTTTTAAACGTTCTGGCATCCGGAGTCATCCCCCAGATCAGCGCCATTATGGGTCCATCAGCCGGAGGAGCCGTCTATTCCCCGGCATTGACCGACTGGGTTTTTATGGTTGAAAATACCAGTTATATGTTTATCACGGGGCCCGAAGTGGTCAAGGCCGTTACCCGGGAAGACGTGACCATGGAGGAACTCGGCGGAGCAATGGCGCACAGTTCCAAAAGCGGTGTGGCGCACTTTCCTTGTCCCAATGATGAAACCTGTATTGAAAAAATTCGAGAACTCATGTCGTTTCTACCCCAGAATAATATGGAAGATCCACCCCGCCAAATCACCGGTGACGATCCCATGCGTCGCGAAGAAAGCATTCGCGAGATCGTCCCTTCGGACCCCAACAAACCCTATGACATGCGCAATGTCATTTCGGTCTGCCTGGATGACAACTATTTTTTTGAAGTTCATGAGCACTGGGCGCCCAGTATTGTCGTCGGTTTCGGCAGATTTGACGGTATGCCGGTCGGGGTTGTCGCCAACCAGCCCGCGGCAATGGCCGGCGTTCTCGACATCAATGCCTCCAATAAAGGCGCCCGTTTTGTCCGTTTTTGCGACTGTTTTAATATTCCACTGGTTATATTTGAGGATGTTCCGGGATTCATGCCCGGGACCCACCAGGAACACGGCGGAATCATCAAACACGGCGCCAAATTGATCTATGCATTTGCCGAATCCACGGTTCCGCGCGTGACCGTCATCACCCGCAAGGCTTACGGCGGCGCCTATATTGTGATGAGTTCGAAACATCTCAGGGGCGATATCATCATGGCTTATCCCAATGCGGAAATCGCGGTCATGGGTGCCGACGGCGCCGTAAATATCATCTGCCGCAGTCAGATTAAAAAAGCCGAAGACCCTGAAGTGGAAAGACAGCGATTGATCGAAGACTATCGGGAAAAATTCTCGAATCCTTACAGAGCTGCGGAACACGGCTATATTGATGAGGTCATCGATCCGGCAGACACCCGGCCGAAAATTATCCAGGCCTTAAGGATGCTCAGCAACAAACGAGATGCCAACCCTCCGACCGTTGCCAAGGAGTATGAACCGTTACTGCTTGTCCCCATCGGATTTGGAATTTTTTTGGTGAATTTTCCCCTTGTGCCGCTGATGGGATTTTCGGAACACGGCACCCCCGAGCTCATCCGGGCCTTTTACAAATACGGCATCGAGTGGGAAATCATCCCCTGCCTGATCTTTTTAGGCCTGGGAGCAATGACCGATTTCGGGCCGTTGATTGCCAACCCCAAAACGCTGATCATCGGCGCCGGAGCCCAGCTTGGGGTATTCATTACTTATTGCGGAACCCTCTTTTTCGGCTTTACCTTAAAAGAAGCCGCCTCGGTGGGGATCATCGGTGGTGCGGACGGTCCAACAACGATTTACCTGACCGCCAAGCTGGCGCCGCAACTTTTAGGTGCCAACGCGCTGGCCGCCTATTCTTACATGGCCATGGTCCCTTTGATTCAACCGCCCATTATGCGCCTGATGACCACCCCCGAACAGCGCCGGATAAAAATGAGACAACTCAGACCCGTGTCTGCCAAGGAAAAACTTTTTTTCCCACTCATCGCCACGATTTTCATTATTCTTTTAATCCCTGCCGTGGCGCCATTGATGGGAATGTTCATGTTTGGAAATTTTATGCGCGAATGCGGTGTGGTAAAGCGCCTCAGCGATACGGCCCAAAACGCCATGATGAACATTGTCACGATACTCCTGGGGCTTTCAGTGGGAGCGACCATGCAGGCAAATGTCTTTTTAAGCTGGAAGCCGTTGCTGATTTTTGGCTTCGGGCTTTTGGACTTCATTATATGCACATTCGGCGGCATCCTTACCGTCCACATCATGAACCGGTTTTTAAAGGAAAAGATGAACCCTCTTATCGGCTCCGCAGGGGTTTCCGCAGTTCCCATGGCGGCCCGTGTTTCTCAAGTGGAAGGCCGGAAAGCCGATCCCGACAACTGGCTCATCATGCATGCCATGGGGCCCAACCTTGCCGGTGTGATCGGTTCCGCCTCAGCAGCGGGGATGTTCATCGCCATGTTCATGTAGGAGAACACTATGACACAAACTACCAAAAGATTTTTCAATGCAACTTTCCGGACGTGGCTCATTCTTGCATTCATGCTGGTTGCTTTGGCGCCGCGGACTGCAGTGTGGGCCGCGTTCGGTGAAGATCTGGAAAAGCCCAAGCCCGAATTCACCCGGGAGGGAGATACCATCACGGCCAAGCTCATTCCCCGCGCAAAGAGCACCAGTGTTTCTATCCATTTTCAGGTTTCAGGCGGCCGGCTCATGGATGTTGAAGGCATGGATTTTCAAGAGGCCGCATATCCCGGGATTGACAATAAGGATTTTAAATCCGAGCTTTTCCTGATCAAGATCGACAAGGTTTCTCCGGGCGGTGAGGCTACTGTATCCATAACGTCGGATTTTTTCAGCGGTTCGACTCAGTACTGGATATTCAACCGAAAGTTGAAAGAACCCTGGATGAACGGCGACGCAAAGAACATAAGCCTCCCGGACCTGGTCCAAAAATTGGTGGTTTCCGTAAAAGATGGGGGTCCTTTTGACAGTGACGGCGAAGCCAACGGCCAGATTACCATTGCGGGAGGACCCAAGGATTCTTTTTGGGGATATGCCCTGGGCACCCTTTTTATCCGGTTTTTCGGCATTTTTCTGGTCCTTTCCGTCCTTATGATCGGCATGATCCTTTCAGGCAGGGTCTTTCAGATGTT
>JARRRC010000473.1:0-3676 GCA_037381105.1 Desulfobacterales bacterium | reverse complement strand
ATCCTATAGGGGACAAACACACAAAGTCAACCTTCTTAGTAAAGTTTGTATTCGTATTGCTGTTAATGATGACTTTGTTCAAAAAACCATTGAATCAATAATCGATGCCGCAAAATCAGATGAAATCGGCGACGGCAAAATTTTTGTTGCTGGTTTTCATGCCGGTGATAATGTTGTTTGCCGCATGCACAAATCATAATCTAAAAGATCAGAGCAAACCCCTGTCCCTTTCTGGTTATACGGACGGTATACTCGATTTCGTCCATATTGACGGGTCCGTTAAGGCATCCATAACCATAGAAATCGCAGATACGCCGGAAACTCAGATGAAAGGACTCATGGGAAGACGTGACTTGAACCAAAATAGAGGAATGCTGTTCGTATTTAAAGATTCGAAGCCACGAAAATTTTGGATGAAAAATACACCGGTCTCTCTGGATATCATTTTCATCGGAGGAGACGGATGCATCGTTAATATCGCCGAATCAACAATCCCCATGTCCCAACAAAGCTATAGGTCGGCCGGACCGATTAAATATGTCGTCGAGGTCCGCGCCGGTTTTGCAAAACATTTTAATATTGATTCAAATACCTGTATACGGTGGCAGCGTTTGTAAAACCCAAACGGAGCGTTTTAAATTTTTTAAATAAATCCACAATATTTCTTGGATTAATGAATTTTATCCCTTGGATGCTTCACTCCGTGCCGATGAAAAAGGGGCGAAACTGATCTTCATCCTGTTTCAGGGCCATTTCGATCTTTGCGAGCAAGCGTTCTTTTTCTTCAGGAAGCTTTCCCTCGAGATCAATGTAATTGGTGTAATGATCGCTGGTCAGGTAAGATGACGCCCGTATCCCATTTATCAGCATCGCCGTCTCCTTCAAGACCTCATGAGGACCCAGCATTTGAAAAATCCCGTTTTGCAGGTCTGCTAAAAGCGGGGTGTTAATCTTGGGTACAAAGGTTCGAAGTCGGATGAAATCCGGCCCAATCTCATTTAAAACGCTTGCCGTCTCTATGGCATGGTGGATGGTCCGTTCTTTTCCGCCGATTCCTAAAATAACGTAAAGGCTTAGCTCAATGCCGGCATCCATGGTCCACCTGCCGGCTTCTATGTGTTCTTTCCCGGTTGTTCCCTTTTTGATCCGTTTCAGGATCATATCGTCTCCGGATTCAAGGCCGACATGTATCCTTGACAGGCCTGCATCCGCCAATCGCTTCAGTCCTTGAAGACCTTTTTTATGGATATATTGGGATGATCCGTATACCNCTTGATATCTTTTACATCCCTGACTTTGTACCTGGGACCATTCTTATAAACCATGCAAAATGTGCATCTATTGTGCGGACAGCCCACGGTGGCCTGGATTAAAATAGAGTCGGCCTCGCTGGGAGGCCTGTATATGGGTCCTTCGTAACGCATAATTTATAATCAATTGTTGATAATTTTTGCATTTTAAATGTATTCATTGAAAAAACTTCGTAACATCAAAAAACATAAAACTGAAGCATAAATTCGTCAAGCACCCAGGAGCCGATCATGCAACAAACAAACTGGCAGGTAATCACTGGTGCGCCATGCTCGGGAAAAACCGCCGTCATCCAGGAGCTTGAACAGCTCGGTTATCCGGTAGTGCATGAGGTGGCCCGGGCGTATATCGACGAACGACTAAAAACCGGAGAAACCATTACCGGGATCAAATCTGACATTTTATCATTTGAACGTCACATTCTGTATAAAAAAATCGAAATCGAACAGGCTCTGCCAAAAAACGAAACCGTTTTCTTGGATCGTGCGGTGCCGGACAGTATCGGTTATTACATGCAGGAAGGATTAAATCCCGCCGACCCCATTCAAAAAAGCAAATTTTGGCGGTATGAACACATTTTTTTCTTTGAGAGAATCCATTTTAAAAAAGATCTCGTAAGGTCGGAAAATGAGAAGGGTTATGACATTATCGTTGTTCCACTGTTGTCCGTTAAACAACGTGCGGGTTTTATCCTAAAAAACGCAGGCCTTATTTAGTGCACGAAGGAAAATTAACCTGCGACACCTTTTATTTAAGGTCTGCGGAACCTCTTGCGGATCTGTTCTTTTTCACTGGGAGATAATGACTCCCATCTATGAAGCTTTTCCCTGATCATATGTCGCTCATCAGGAGGAAGCGTTTGCAATTGATGATACCATTGCCGAAAACGGTGGCGTTCCCGGGGCTGAAGCCGCTTATATCTTTCCATTCGGTGACGAAGAATCCGCCGTCTTTCCGGGGGCAAAGATTTCCATTCCTCCATCCTTCTCCTCAGCATGGCCTTCTCTTCAGGGGACAAGTGTTCATAACGTCTTCTGTAGTCTTTTGTTAAAATCAAGTATGTTATTCTTCTCTTAAAATGCTTGTAATCTCTGATTTTGTCCAAGGGATACGGAAGATCCCGACTTGCTTCCGATGTCTCACGGTCGAATCTTTCAGCACTATTAAACGGACAGCTTTCAATGAATCTTTTTGATCTGCTCCAGCTGAAAGGAGGAAAACAGAAAAGAATTACCAGCATCATCGCAACAGCCCCAACATACGGTTTGAACTTTTCTTTCGACCAATATTTGTGCTTCATCATCGATATTCCCAATCCAAAAGTTCCTATGTTGTGTTTTTCCCTCTTCCCATCACCTGTTCCAGTTTTTCAAGCGTATCCATTTCTTTCAATAAATCCAGATTTTCGAGCAGATCTATATCTTCAGGAATCAATTGCTCTTTTGTTCCAAGGTTGGACAAGGTGCCCACACGGGTCGTCTGATGCAGTTCTTTCAAACCGAACCATCCGATAGCCACTATCATCAGACAGCATGCAGCCAGGGCGTAAACAGGCTTAATATGCCCCTTAAAAAACGATTGTTGCCACCAACTCTTTCCATTGCTCGGCCACTGCGCCTTTAGATTTTTCATGATGTTATTGTGAAAAACGCCAGCGTCTTTGTTATCGAGGAGTGCTTCGGGCATTGCTTTTGTCATATTTTTCAGCAAATGAAGCAACCGTTCCCGCTCCTGACGGCAGGGTCTGCATTTCTCAAGATGTTGCTTCCATTTCGAATTTTCTTTTGGCGACAACTCTCCATACACGTCCAGCCATAATGTCTCTTGCCATTTACGACAATCGTTCATATGCTCACCTCCTAAGGTTGAGCCCATTCTTGTAAAGCTTGTCTCATAAAATGTGTTGCCCGAAAGAGATGGCTCTTGATGGTCCCCTCCGCTGATCCCATTATTTTGGCAATTTCACGGATCTGCATTCCATGGAATACTTTGAGTTGAAAAACCACGCGCTGTTTTTCCGGAAGAGAGGCCAAAGCTTGTCTGATTTCTTGGACGAGTTGTTTATTGCTCAGCACGGTCATGGGATCGGAATGCTCATGTAGATCCTGATATGGGGCACTCATCTCTCTTGAAGATGTTTTTTCATGATGGCCTCGACGCCAAAAAGGAAATATTTTTTCCCATTTGCCACGACGTCTCCGGTGGTCTAAGCAAGTATTGACAAGAATGCGATAGAACCAGGTGTAAAAAGATGATTTTTCACGAAAGTTATTCAGGCTCCGAAACGCGCGCAAGAAAGCTTCCTGTGTGAGTTCCCGGGCTTGTTCGTGATCACCGGAACACATATTGCAAGCGATGGCAAAGG
>JARRRC010000472.1:0-2731 GCA_037381105.1 Desulfobacterales bacterium | reverse complement strand
GATGCGTGGCACAGCAGGAGGGTGCCAAGATTTTGGGACGCTTACCGCATCTTGATCTCGTTTTCGGGACACATGCAATTGACCGTCTGCCCAATGTCGTGCAAAAAATCGTGTCGAAGAAATGTCGCATTGTGGACACTGAGATGGCGGATCAGTTTAAAGAACCGGATTTTTCGGTAAACGGATGTAAGACCGATAACGTTACGCGCTTTGTGACCATTATGCAAGGATGCGATAACTATTGCACGTACTGCGTTGTCCCTTATGTTCGAGGCAGAGAAACCAGCAGGCGTCCGGAAAATATTATCAACGAAGTCCGCCGCCTTGTTGAATCCGGGGTGCGCGAAGTCACCTTGCTGGGTCAGAATGTAAACAGTTACGGAAAGAAGGAAGATCTTTGCTCATTTGTTGAGCTTTTACGACGAATTAACGACATCGACGGTCTTTTGAGAATCCGGTTTACGACGTCACATCCAAAGGATCTTTCACAGGATCTCATCCTCGCTTTCAATGATCTGGATAAATTGTGCCATCATATTCATTTGCCGATTCAGTCGGGTTCAAACAGAATCCTAAAGCGAATGAACCGGAAATACACCCGGGAGATATATCTTGAAAAAATTGATAAGCTGCGTAATACTTGTCCTGGGGTCGCGATTACCTCCGATATTATTGTCGGTTTTCCGGGGGAGACAAGGGCGGATTTTAAAGAGACCCTCGACTTGATGTACACTGTTGAATTTGACGGTCTATTTGCGTTCCAATACTCCGACCGGCCGAATGCGACGGCTGGCCGGTTTCCGGAAAAGATTTCGGAAGAAGAGAAAAAAGAAAGACTGCAAGAGGTTCTTAATTTGCAGGATTATTATACCACCCGAAAAAACAAGGTCCTGAAAGGCTCGATACAATCGGTTCTCGTGGAGGGGTTGAGTAAAAAACAGATTCGGATGGGTTGCCCGGACAAAAGTCAAGATGTCCAGTGGACAGGACGGACATCAACAAACAAGATTGTAAATTTTTTCAAAAATGATGATGCGAATGCCAATAGCGAAACCTTGCTCGGTCGATTGGTTAATGTTATCATCTTAGATGCATTTTCCCATTCACTTTGGGGCAAAGCAGACAGCAAAGAACCAACGGATGTTGGTTTGAGAGGAGAAAAGAGTTATGTTACATGAAGTAAACATAGCGAGTATGGCAATAGATCCAACATCAAACACCCCGATAATTATTTTAAAATCGGTGAAAGGGGATCAGGCGGTTCCGATTTGGATCGGCTTGCTCGAGGCGACATCCATTGCTTCAGCGCTCAGGGATATCAAGTTCGATCGCCCCATGACCCATGATCTTTTTAAAAATTTTATCGACAGTCTGGATATGGCGGTATCGAAGGTTGAAGTCTGCGATTTAAAGGATAATACATTCTACGCCAGAATATATTTTGTCTCGGAAGAGAAAAGTTTCGATATGGACGCCCGTCCGAGCGATGCCATCGCCATCGCCCTTCGATTTGGCGCACCGATCTATGTGGATGATAAAATATTTGAAAAATCTCAAATGCTTGAAGGTGATTATGAGGTGTTAAACCAGAGCGAAGAAGGAAAAAAATGGACGGAATATCTTGAAAACCTTAATCCCGAGGATTTCGGTAAATACAAAGTATAACATCCCTTGCAACCGTCAAATCGTAAATGTTCCGTTTTCATAGATTTCCGTATTGACAAGGTCCCAATGGAGAGCTGAGTCATTGAATCCCAGACGCTTCTTTTTTTCCTTGGTCAATTCTTTTGGATTCCCGTCATAAGTGTCGGGATAGGAAGCGCCCAGCGCCAGATGGCAGTTGCCGTATTTTCCGCCGAAGTTTTCATCAAAGAGCGTGTTCGCCATGAACGTATTGATCCTTGAGAATCTTTTGTCGGTTAAGGAAAATTCACCCACTTTGTTGGCCCCGATATCCATGGAGAGTTGTTTGGCAACAAAATTTTTTCCTTGCTGCGCTTCGATATCCACCACAACGCCTTTTCTAAATTCAAGCTTGACTCCATTCACATAGTTGCCGTTTCGAAAGGAGGGCTGGTTTGAGAAGTATATGCCATTCGTTCCCCTCCAGTCCGGTGACAGGAATATTTCAAAGCTCGGCATGTTATGACCTGAGATGCCCACCCATTTTCTTTTTTCTCCCGGCGTTATAATAAGGTCCATATGATCTGACTCAATGTGGTAAAAATTCACTTTCATGCCGGTGAGCCACTTTTTAATGGATGCCGCATGATGATAAATATGCTTCCAATGGGAAACCGGTGATTTTTTGTCAAGAAAGCATGCATTGATGATTTGGGCCGTATATGCTTTCATTGATAATCTGGCATGTCTGGCCAGTTCTTTTGTTGGAAAGCTGCACAGGGTCCATCCGAAATCCCCGTCTTGATCCCGGGTGTCGAGAATTTCACGCAAATGCTTTCGGGCGACGGTAGCCTTGCCGATCTTTTTGGGGTCGATATGACTCAAATGGGATATGGATTCGGGTGCGTGTAAAAAAATGCCGCCGTTTAACCGGTTGAAAAGTTGTTTATCTCCGGGCGATTGGAAAATAATCTGTGCGTCGTCTCCGCGTTCAAAAAAACTTTGCTCCATCTTTGCGGTGAGGTTTGTCCGCTGAACCGGATGAATTCCCATGTCTAAAAGTTTATCATAAACAATTTCGGCCAGCCGGACAGCAGGCATATCGTAA
>JARRRC010000471.1:1824-2619 GCA_037381105.1 Desulfobacterales bacterium | reverse complement strand
ATCAACAAACGAACCACGAAAGCACGAAATTTTCTATATTCTTTTTCGTGTTTTTAAAATTTCGTGCTTTCGTGATAATCGTTCTATCATTCAACACAATAAATGTTGAATGATGAGATGCTTCATCTCATTCCAAGAATCTAAACCTGTCGTCGATTCGTCGACGATCAGATGGTGCGGTCCTTTCTTTGCATGCTTTTCACCTTTTTTCAAGAGGTGCAGCTTCCATTGATCGAATCTTTTGCTGTTTATGATATGTTTCAATCTCTCACCCGGGACAAATTCATCTTGCGGGTCGATAATAACAATGGTCGGGACATTCAGTTTGGGCGTTACGTTTTGACGAAAGTGTTCGATGGCTTCAAACAGTACATGATATGCCGCCACAGGGGTTCCGAAATTGGAGCGATATGATGTTGAAAGCAAACTCGGGATCACCAGTTTCGGAAACGGAAAGAGACATTTTAACCCATAGTACATTTTACGGATACACAATGCCGGTGCCAAAAGAACCATTCGATTAAAACAGACACCTGTATATGAAGCAAACAGATCTGCGCCCATCAGAGCGCCTAAAGAATAGCCGACCAAAAATAGCGGGACATGTTTCTTCCGACTCATCTTTTCTGCAATGCCATAGGCTTGATATGTTTCTTTGATCCATAATTCATACGAAACCGTTTTAAATGTTTCCATTCGGGCCTTGCGCTCAACAATGTGCTGTTTTTGACCGAAATTTTTTCCATGCCCGCTCAGCGACACATTCAAAACACAAATATTAGAATGGGTAAGCAG
>JARRRC010000471.1:0-1771 GCA_037381105.1 Desulfobacterales bacterium | reverse complement strand
CTCTTTTTGATTGCTCATTATTCAAGTTGATTTTTTGGAACATTCGTGTAAATTTGTTTTTTACAAGGTTGAGCCCGTCGGCCCGTTATAGCTGGTTCGCCCGTAATTTAACACCAGCCAACCGGCTGTCCCAGAGAGCAGAATAATGACTCCTTTTCGAAAAGCCCCCGGCCGGGGCCGCGATAATGTATTCAGTAGAAGAATGGCACGGGTTGCGCTGGTTTGCGGCATTTTATTTGTTTTTGGATGCGGCGGACGTGCGCCCATGAAAACCGCCTCGAAGTCTCCTTTGAGAACCCCGCTGGCAACGATGCATTACACGATTCAGGCCGGTGCCTTTTCAAATATTGAGAACGCCATAAGGTTTACCGAAAAACTGCGCCGGCAAGACCTAAATGCCTATTATTTTTTACACCATTCGGGACTTTACAAGGTTCGCTTCGGCAATTTTGTATCCAAAACAGATGCGGTCCATAGGGCCATGAGCCTTGTCAATCAAGGAATGATCCATGATTTTTATATCGTAGCTCCTAAAAATTATTCAAAATCCACCCTTAGAAACAAAATCGTTCGAACCGCGGACAGCTTTCTCGGCATACCCTACAGATGGGGCGGCGAATCGGTTGAAGAAGGGTTTGACTGCAGCGGTTTTACCATGACGGTTTACCGACTGAATGGATTGGATCTTCCCAGATCGTCTCGATCGCAGTGGAATGCCGGCAGTTACATCAGCAAACGCGATCTGAGAAAAGGAAACCTGGTGTTTTTCCGTACCGCCCGCAACGGAAAGATTTCTCATGTGGGCATTTATGTCGGCAACGGACAATTTATTCATGCCCCCGGAAAAGGCAAAAAGGTACGAAGGTCGTCTCTTAAGAACCGGTATTATCATACGCACTATGCCGGTGCAAAGACGTATTTTTAATGACGGCTTCGCAAAAAGTCTGAGGGAGCCGCGGTCTCCCCCACTGCTAAACCATTGAAATGACGAAGACACTCCGCCGATATCGTTGCGCGGGAAAGCGTACTCCCTGAAAACGTGCAATTTCCCGATACTTGTTGGCGTACAAGGAAATTATACAAGTTATGTTTTAAGATAAGCCCCCAAATCCTTTTCAAGTGATTCCGGATCGATGAACTGTGCACCGACACTTTGATCGATGATCCATACTATTTTGACGTGTGTGTGGATTTTTGTTCTCGATGGATCGTCCAATGTAAAGCTCAATTCAACGGCATCATCTCTGGAAATAAAGTGAGGGTTAAGGCTTGCAAATCGTATTCCGCTTGCTGAAATGTCTTCAACAATAATTTCTCCTTTTTCATTTTTACCGCGGACGAGGTATTCACCAGTGAGCCGGACTATTTTACGGTCATGCTTTCTAAACTCAAATATGAGTCGAAAAATTTCGCCGCATTGACATTTGACCTTTAGTTTTTTCCGGGTATTTTTTAAATTCGTTGCATCTATGTTTTTTTCAAATCCGCAGTTGGGACAGGTTATCGTTGTTTGACGGGTAACATTTGCATAAACTGTCTTCATGAGCTCAACCCCTTTTTAGGTGATCAACACAATGCGCCGATATTCGTTAGTGTCCATCCATAAATAGTCTTTTTGCCCAATCTCTGCGTTATACTCAAAAAAATTATCCTAGGGATATCAACTATATGCCTGTGGTTATTTTTATTCGTATGCCTTGATCTTGAATAAAAATCCTCATTTCTGGATGGACACCCGTTAGATAAACTCTTACCTCAATGGAGCGTAAAC
>JARRRC010000470.1:0-4201 GCA_037381105.1 Desulfobacterales bacterium | reverse complement strand
AATTATTTAATGAATTATGATGTTAAAGACATAAAACTGGCAAAGGACGGCTTGCTTCGGATCGAATGGGCCAATCAGAGCATGCAGGTACTCAATAACATCAAAAGAAGGTTTGCAAAAGAAAAACCTTTAAAAGGCATACGCATTGCGGCCTGTCTTCATGTCACCACCGAAACCGCTTCCCTGATGCAAACCCTAAAGGCGGGAGGTGCCGATATCACACTTTGTGCTTCAAACCCGCTGAGCACTCAGGACGATGTGGCGGCTTCGCTGGTAAAGAATGACAAAATATCTGTCTTTGCCATCAAGGGCGAAGACCACAAAACATATTACAAACACATCAATTCCGCTCTGGATATCCAACCGCAATATACAATGGATGACGGTGCCGATCTGGTTTCCACCATTCATTCCGAACGCTCGGAGTTGATTGAAAATGTGCGAGGCGGCACCGAAGAGACAACCACCGGTATCATTCGACTTAAAAGCATGGCTGCAAACGGTGTATTACAATATCCCATCATTGCGGTAAACGACGCCAAGACCAAACATTTTTTTGACAACCGTTACGGAACCGGTCAGAGCACGATGGACGGAATTGTCCGGGCCACAAACCGTCTCATTGCGGGATCCAATTTCGTCGTATGCGGATATGGATGGTGCGGCAGAGGGCTTGCACTAAGGGCGCGCGGGATGGGGGCCAATGTCATC
This sequence comes from Desulfobacterales bacterium, assembly GCA_037381105.1. Taxonomy (GTDB): domain Bacteria; phylum Desulfobacterota; class Desulfobacteria; order Desulfobacterales; family UBA11574; genus UBA11574. Next base: position 3,490 of record JARRRC010000470.1, on the reverse strand, counting down.
GTCACCGAAGTCGACCCCACCGCAGCAATTGAAGCGGTCATGGACGGGTTCAGCGTGATGCCCATTCGTCAGGCGGCAAAGATCGGCGATTTTTTCTGCACGGTCACAGGCAATATTAACGTGATACGAAAAGAACATTTTAAAATCATGAAAGACGGAGCCATTGTCGCCAATTCCGGGCATTTTAATGTGGAACTCGATCTGAACGGGCTTGAATCCATCACAAAATCCGCTCGAACCATTCGGCCTTTCGTTAAAGAGCATGTGCTGGAAAATGGCCAACGAATTAATGTGCTGGGTGACGGCAGGCTGATCAATCTTGCAGCTGCCGAGGGGCATCCATCGAGCGTGATGGATATGAGTTTCGCCAATCAGTCGTTGAGCATCGAATATATGGTGAAAAATAAAAAGAAGCTTGAAAATAATGTCTACCCCGTGCCCGAAGAGATCGACAAGGCCATCGCCAAAGAAAAACTAACGTCCATGAAGATAAAAATTGACAGACTGACGCCTGAACAGAAAGAATATTTGGCATCCTGGAGTATCGGCACGTAATCCTCTGATGGGGAATCGTATTTTAGGAATCGATATGCGCCGGTTTGTGGACGGAAAAGTGAAGCCCGGTTAGAAGTGGTTTCGAGACCTTTGGAAAATGTTAATTTTTGTTCGAGTTCAAGGAAGGCGAAAATTTTAACCACCCCGATAAAATACTCATCGGGACAAGCATCCATACATTAAGTATTGCGAGGATTAACCCGCCAAAGTTCGGTGGCGGGTTAAAAATTGAGCCTTATGCAGAAATCGGGCAAAAAGGGGTGTTTATCAAAGGTCTCGTTTGAAACCACTTCTAGTTTTTTTGCGTTCTCTTTAGCAGATCAACCGCCTTTCTCAGATACACGGCGGAAGCTTCATCGTCGCCCTTTAGCCCATAAACGAGACTGAGCCCGACATATGCGGAGGAAAAAACCCGCGAGCAAAAAGTATTGTCTTCCAAAGTTCATGATTCCTCCTGTGAAACCCGCTTCTTTCATGAACCTAACCGGATCATAAAAAAAGAGGATTCCAATCCAAAAAATACTGCTTCATAAACAAATCAGTCAACTACAATCATAACACGGCATTTTTTTAAGAAGCCAAGGCTTTCCGAGGTGCTTCTGAGCTTTGAAGCATCTGCGTTGCTGATAACAATTTCGGAACGACCCGAGCCCGCTGCTTTCAAACCTTTTACCACCAGGGGATGACCAGCAACTCTTCGGTTATGGATTATTTTTTCAAGATCTTTCCCATATCCGCTCATACCCTGTTGTACGGCATACTCCCGGCTGACAAAAGCGGATCCATATACTTCCTGATCGCTTTCATCGATTATTTTGGGAACCATTACCGGTCTAACGTCCAACCCTCTGGCATCGACTACCAGTCCGGTAAAGGTCTGCTGCGATGTTTTATTCATCGCCACAGGCGTGATCGAATCCAGCGGTTTGATTTCTTTTGGCAGCACAAGCTGCGCAAATCCGCCTCGTAGATTCATTTCCATTGCTATTTTGACGGTTCCGTCCGTTAGATATTCTTTTTTGACCACTTTCGCATTTTTAGCCATATTTTCTATTTTAGAACGTATTGCATCGTCTCGAAGTGCAGCGTCGCCCACAACAGTAGTGCCGTCAATCCGCACCTCTCTTGCAATTTCAAAAATTTTATGAAAAGCATCCAGTTTCGCATTTGTCAAAGCTTCATTTCGAGGATTTGTATTCCCGGAAACTTCTTTAGGAAGAATACCGATTCCCTTTGCCTGAATGACACCCCGAGTCCAATCGATACTCCCCTTTGCCTTATGTTCAACCGCGTCTCCGGAATTGTCCGCATATCCAAAAACCGGAATGGTGACGAACAGCACCAGCATCACGGCAGAAAAGAACTTTAGTCTCATGATAGCTCCTCGAAATATTCTTTTATTAATGACAGGGCTTCCTTTTCCGTCGATATCCGTTTGATGGATTCACGAAACCGGGTTGAAAAACGCAATCCCTTGACAAACCATCCCAGGTGACTGCGCATCATCCGGCATGCTCGCTGCTCTCCAAAGCATTCTATTGAAGTTGTAATATATTTCTTCATCACTTCAAACCGTTCGAAAAGATTCGGAGAGATCCTTTCGCTGTCCTTCATAAAGGACAGGGCTTGAGAAAATATCCATGGATTTCCGATGGCCGCCCTCCCGATCATAACTCCATCGCTGTTGGTTATCCTTTTCATGGCTTTACCTCCGAAACCCTGCGTGGCAAGGCGTGGATGCACCGTAATACCGTCGACCCCCGTCGCTTCCGCAATTTTGGCAATTTTGAAAGCCTCGCCTCCGGATTTATCCCATCCGGTCCTCATTTTAACGGTCAGTGGAATGCTTATGGTTTTTCGGACACCTAAAAGAATTTTTTCAACCTTATCGGGTGCTTTCATTAAAGCCGCCCCTGATCCGGTTTTCAAGACTTTTTTTACGGCACAGCCCAGGTTGATATCGAGAATGTCGGCACCCGATTCCTCGACCATCGCCGCCGCTTCGGCCATTAAATATGGATCCGAACCGAATATCTGAACCGATAACGGTTTCTCCTCGATTCTGCTTCTTAGCAATTCTTGGGTTTTGGCGGATTTGTAAACCAATCCGTTGGCACTGATCATTTCGGAACATACCAGTCCGCATCCCGAAGCCTTTGCCAACAGCCGGAACGGCAAATTGGTTATACCGGCAAGGGGCGCCAAAACCATGATATTATCAAGAATAACCGAACCGATTTTCATAAATCTTTACAAATAGGTCTTCGCAAACTTTTAGATTTTTGAGAACATTACCGCTTCAGGTATTATTCAATTTTTGGTCAAAAACCTTTGGTGTTGGATTGGCATAGCAAAACAGGCAATTATGATAACACGGGTGCGAGTGATACGACCCGATATCCTTTGATACCATGCATCCGCACCCCTTTTGCGTCCGTTGACCGGTATCTTTTTTGAAGCTCAGATCTCCACCAAAGATTTGAACCAGAAGATCATTCGGGATGCATGAACTGTTCCTGATGCTCGACCCTGAAGGCAGCGCATCCGCCACTTCTTTTTCGCAGCACGTATACAGATCGATATTTTTCCCGGCAAGTTCTTTTTCCATTTTAAGCAAAATGTTTATTTTTTCTTTTAGATCCGGATCGATAAAAGAGAATCCCGGTATCGAGGCGACGCGTTTTTTGATCTTGGCGTAATCATCCATAAAGCTGGTGATACAGCGTGAAATACCGTATTGGGATGCCCATGTTGCGATCTTCGAAAAGTCCTTAAGATTATTTTGGACCATCTTTTTATCAAATTTAAAAAAGCAGATGGGATCGAATCTCCAGTTTAAGCTTTTAGAATCGTAGCTCCGGCAGAGCTCTCCGAGCTGATCAAGACGCTGGGCCAAGGGCGGTATTCGAGGTTCAAGCAGCGGACTGTTTGAATT
>JARRRC010000469.1:1884-3762 GCA_037381105.1 Desulfobacterales bacterium | reverse complement strand
AGCACGGATAGCAGGACCAATATAATATTCAGATAAAACAATCGTTTTGGATCCATGAAAACGAACATGCCGATCAAGGTTCGCGATGTTCGTTCGACATACGTCTGTTCGTACTTATGCATGGCATCCATGACTATCCACGCCGTCACCCAGCTTAACAGGGCGATGGAGATAAACACTGACAGATAGATGATAAAATCAAATTCTCCAGATACCATTGGCCATACCTAATTATGAAAGATGCTCATGTCCGGTTCGGCGCCCCGGCGCTGGAGTTCATCGTAAAATTCAGGTATCCATCCGGTCGCCAAAAAACCGCCCATAGTCTTGCCCTCATTATCGATCCCATATTGTTTGAAGTAAAAGATATCCTGCATAACAATCTGGCTGTCCTCGATTCCGACGATCTCCGAAATATTTGTAATCTTTCTGGCCCCACAGCCAAAACGCGTTTGTTGCACCACGATATCCAGTGCCGAGGCGATCTGTTCCCGAATCGCACGGCTGGACAGGTCGGTGCCGGCCTGCAGGACCATGGTTTCCAGTCTGGACACCACATCCCGGGGAGAATTGGCATGTATGGTGGTGATGGAACCATCATGCCCCGTGTTCATTGCCTGGAGCATGTCCAAGGTTTCTCCGCTGCGACATTCACCAATGATGATCCGATCCGGTCGCATGCGCAGCGCATTTTTCACCAGGTGGCGGATGGTAATTTCCCCCTTGCCTTCGATATTGGGCGGCCGTGATTCTAGCCGTATGACATGATCCTGGTGCAGCTGAAGCTCAGCAGCGTCTTCTATGGTAACAACCCGATCCCCTTCCGGAATAAAATTGCTGAATACATTGAGCGTGGTTGTTTTTCCCGAACCTGTGCCGCCTGCGATCAGCATATTCTTCCGATTAACGACACATGTTCTGATAAATTCTATCATTGCACGGTTGATGCTATTGTAGCTCAGCATATCTTCTATTGTGAGCGGAATCTTCGAAAACTTGCTGATGGTCAGGCATGGACCATCCAAAGCCAGCGGCGGTATAACGACATTTACCCGCGAGCCGTCCGCCAGTCTGGCATCCACCATGGGAGAGCTTTCGTCGACGCGCCTCCCAAGGGGGCCGACGATTCGTGAAATGATCCTGTTGACGGATTTGGTGTTGCTGAATATTTTATCCGATCGTTTTATTTTACCGTTTTGTTCGATATAGATGCGGTCGGGTCGGTTCACCATGATTTCCGAAATGCTCTCATCATCCAGAAAACCCTCTAACGGCCCAAGCCCCAGGGCCTCATCGAGAATATCCTTTATGACCTCCTGTTCATTGAGCGCTTGCAGTTTATCAAAACGATGTTCGGTCAAGATTTTCTTGACAATAATATCGCATTGCTTGCGAAGCTCGGCATCGTCCGTCTGATTAAAGTCCAATCTCCGCAGTTCGATGATGTCCAAAAGTTGTTGATGAATTTCGGCTTTAAGTTCGAAAAACCGCGGATTCTGGTAATAGCTGGTCTGTATTGCAGCTTCAGGTTTCAGCTCAAAGACTTCGGCAATATCATCCGACTTCTCTCGATTTATCCTTTTATCCTCTTGGCAGGATGCATTATTTTCCAATCTTAAATGATGACTGCCGATTTCCACAACCGTTCCCGCGCGCACTTTTATTTTATGTAAGGCGGGCAACCGGGTACCCTGGATGAATGTCCCCATCCTGCTTTTCATATCCTGAACGAAATACCCGTCATGTTCTCTATATATGCGTGCGTGTTCAGGGGAGACCTCCGGATCGTCCAACACCACGTGGTTGTTCTTCTTGCGGCCGATTCTGCACTCATTTTCATCGATCGTCTTGATAACCGGCATGGCTTCTGACCGCTGA
>JARRRC010000469.1:0-1813 GCA_037381105.1 Desulfobacterales bacterium | reverse complement strand
TGTATAGACTGCAACCGAAATCATAACCAGGGAGTTTTCACCTTTGCTAATTAATGGAAAAAAATAATTGTATTCTAATCCAAGAGGCTGAAAGAGAATTCCTCATCGACCTTTTTGTTGTTTTCTTCGGATTCTTTGATCATTCTTTTATTTTCGGGATCGTCCGGCGTCATCACCACAGGAGTGACGAAAATGACCAGTTCTGTCTGGTTGGACTTGAATGATCGGGATTTGAACAATTCACCCAGTATCGGTATGCTGCCGAGCAAAGGTATTTTATCCACCGCCCTAGCGTGCTCCCGGTTGACCAGTCCGGATAACACGATAATCTCACCGCTTTTTACATTAATATTGGTTTTGACCCGGCTGCTCTGAAAAACGGGTTGACCATCAACATAGTCGCTGATGGTGCTGTTTTCCACTTTTATGGCGGTCGATATGACCCCTTTGCTGTCTACAACAGGCTCAATGTCCAGAAGGATACCAAATTGCTTCCACTCAACCTTGGCCGTGCTTAAGGTAACGATCTTTACCGGGATTTCGCCGCCGGCCAGAAATTCGGCCTTTTCACCACTGCGGCACAACAATTTTGGCCGGGCGATTATATGGGCCTTGTTGTTGTTCTGCACCATTCTTATCGTCACCCCGTAACTGGCTTCGATTCTATAAGCCCCGGTCCAGGTGCTCGGTGTGGTGTCTGGACCAAATGCCTGGGTAGCCTCAGCCTCGCCGGAAGCTTCAATAAAATCACCCCAGTCAATGCCAGCCTCCGTCATACTGCCTTTTTGCATTTCGATAAAATCCACATTAACCAGAACCATCTTTTTGAGAGAGACACCCACCTTGACCAGATTTTTGACTTTTACATCGAATGCCGAAGCGATGATGTCGATTTTTTCTTTATCTTCCTCTGAAGAAACTTCCCCCTGCACCACGATCTGATTCCCCAGACGTTCGGCCCTCACATCAGTTAGGCCGCTTTCGCTGAGCTCAATATTGAAATGATCGCTGATTGTGTTGAGAACGGCAGGGCTTAGGGTGACCAGGTTGGTAGCCTGCGGATAGAGTTCTGCAATCTGGTTAATGCTTTTCAAATCCTCTTTACGCAGTGCCTTACCCTTGATGAATACTTTGGATTTCATTGCCATGATCTTGATACCCTCGACGCCCTTGAGCAATTGCCTGATCTCTCCGGCGACAATCCATGGGTCGCTTTCCACCACCAGTACCTTCACCGACCGTTGTTTGTCGTTCTTATCCCAAATTATGATGTCGGTTTGGCCCATATCAACGGCAGTCACGAGTATCTGTCCATTCAGTGCCTTAACGTCGGCAATCGCCGGGTTGCCGACGGCAATCCGGCTCATATCCGGAGCTTCCAAGGTTTTTTGCTGGCCCCTGACAAGAATCAGGTCCTGCGAAACAGCGCTGTCAGGATAGAGAATCAACATTACGAACATAAAATATCCGAGGGATTTCAGTACCGTGCGTCTGACCATTATCCAGCTTCTTTCCTATGTTATGCTGCGTTGATATTCTGACAACAAAAACAAAAATACGAATACAAGGCATCCCAGGAGATCCAGCAACATGCGTCTAATCATTTATGGCTTCTTTCTTATGATATACCCGCGTTGATATTCTGTCGGTTACTTTCCCTATTGTTGCAAAACATTGGGGTTTACTTTTTTCCGTCTGTCTTTCCTTTTTTAATAATTTCGATATTATTCCGTTTTTCCTGTAATTGTTTGCGGTACTCATCTTTCAGAATATCCGAAAAGGTCACTTTCGCAATGTCTTGACGGGTCTGGAT
>JARRRC010000468.1:0-2726 GCA_037381105.1 Desulfobacterales bacterium | reverse complement strand
CTTTGCCTTTAAATGCCTCCATGAGTGTTCGCCCTTTATGTAGTGTTTCATCATATTCCTCAAGGGGTTCGGAATCGAAAACGATTCCGCCTCCTACCGAAAATATAATTTTGCCGTTGGTTATTGTGGCAGTGCGGATGGCGATGGAAAAATCCAGGGTATCATGAAAACTGATGTAGCCGATAGAACCTGTATAAATATGGCGCCTGTGCGGCTCCAGTTCGTCGATGATTTCCATACTTCTGATCTTGGGGCAGCCGGTGATCGATCCACCGGGAAACGTCGCCTTAAGAAGGTCCACCGAATTGCTGTCTCGATCCAGCAGTCCATTAACAATGGATACCATATGAAAGACATTTCGGTATGCTTCCAGCCGTTTGTGCTCCGCAACCCGGACGGTTCCGGCCCGGCAGACTTTACCGATATCATTGCGCAGCAGTTCGACAATCATGGAAAGCTCGGCATCGTCTTTTTGGCTATTCTTCAGCTCCCGGCCTAATGTTTCATCTTCAGTCGGTGTCTTGCCTCTGGGCCGGGTGCCTTTGATGGGCCTTGTTTCAAGCCGGTCAGCGGTTTGCGCCAAAAACCGTTCCGGTGACGTAGAAACCACTTGATGGTCTCCGGCATGGATATAAGCAAAAAAAGGCGCCGGGTTGTCGTTGTGTAGTTTTACAAACAGGCTGAATGCATCTCCTGCGAAGTCCATTTCAAAACGCTGGGATATGTTGACCTGATAAACATCGCCGGCAGCGATGTATTCTTTGATTTTTTTAACGGCAGCCATATAGCCGGTTTGGGTGAAATTGGATTTGAAGCCATCGGGATCGCCGCTGAAGCATTGCTTTTTCAATGTTTTTGTACCAAGAATATGTTTAAATGTCCTGAGATCTCTGTCCAGGTTGTCTTGTCCGGATATCCTGCGTATAGGAATACAGAGCCGGGTCATATCTTCGGCCTTGTCATGGACAACAATGATCGAAGGTGCAAAAAAGAACAGATGCGGAAGCATCAGGTCGTCTATCGAAGTGCGCGGAAGTTTTTCCAAAGCGTCTTTAAGATCGTAAGAAAGGTATCCAAAGAGACCCGCCGCGATTGGCCGTGTCAAACCCGACGGGTCGATGTCAAGATCATTCAATCGAAAGGCGTTGAGTATCCGGTGGAGTATGTCGAACGGATCGGTTTTGAATTCAATGGATTGATTTGAAGCTGTAATCATCAGGTTCCGATGGCGTCCTTTGAGTGTCAACCAGGGTTTGGCGGCAAGGATATGGTATCTGGCACAATCGAGATCGCCGCCGCTCATGAAGACGGCCGTACTCTCCATAGAAGCAAACCGGCGGGAGAAATCGAGAAACGATTCTCTTAAGGAAATTCGCTCCTCATGAACACCGACGATCTGTCCGGTTATTTCCTTGATTTCGTTCATGACACATTAAATGGCGCGTGACGAGTTTCACAATCAAAATATTGCGTTTTCGAATCAAAACCGACAAATTCCAAAGGTCCCAGCCTGAGAAAGTTTTCTACCAAGATAAATCCATGTTCGGTTAAAAAGCTTTCGGGATGAAACTGCACGCCATGCAGCGGCAATTCCGGGTGAGACATCCCCATAATAACACCGTCCCGGGTGTAAGATGTCACCACGAGTTCGGTCCGGCTGAACATTACGGTCAGAGAGTGATACCGTGCGGCCGTGAAAGGTGAACAAATTCCTCTGAAGATACCGTAATTGTCGTGATAGATCCGACTGGTTTTCCCATGCATCGGAACCGGCGCTCGAACGGTTTTGCCGCTCAGGATTCAGCATTTCAACCTGATCCAGCGTGATCTTATCACTTCTATATACCATGATTTCCAAATCATAGTTTTTGAACATTTGAACCAGATTGTAGGTAAACGAATCATAATTATCGATGACAAGCAGCTTGGGCATGCCGATAACTCCATTCGGAATTTTTCCCAATCACCATATCTTTGTTATGACAAATTCGGAAAAATAAAAAAGCCACCCACATGAGTCTGGGTGGCTTGACACCTATTACATAACTCAAAATAAAAAAGACTTGATTCTAAAGTCTTTTATTCAAACGATAGTGTAAAGTCAATGAAAAATATTCGGTTACAGTTAACCAAATAATAGTCAATTGCCATTTTGTTACGTTTTAAATAACAGGTATCGGCAATTCTTTGACAATAAAAAAGGCCAGGTCATTATCTGACCTTGCCTCGATACTTTGGAACTTTTTTACTTTACTTCATCATCAAATCTGGCCGTCTATCACTTTTTAATGACGTATTCAGCTTCAACATCAATTGAAAGGACTCCATTTCCGATCATCATTCCCTGGAAGGTGCCGCCTCCCTGAATACCTTCATGTTTTCCTGTCCCTTTAGTATAAGTCAAAGTCCCTTTAACTGTTTTGATAGGTAGGTTTTTAGTATCATATCAACTTGTGATCATTAGATCTATGGACTTTTTTCATGGTACCTGCCGACGATAAAGAGATTCGAAATCTCAATATGTTGTGCTTGAAACACTTTTTTGATTCTTAGAATACCACTTACTATTTGCACTCGAAATCACATTGAGCTAACCAAAGACTATGGCAAGAAGTTTGCACTCCTTTACTATTCAAGTATCGGCAAGCATCTTAAAGCCACAAACCTTGCCTTACAGAGCCGAGTTCACTGCCCTATCTCAACGGCAAGGTGGGCGTGTTTGGAAC
>JARRRC010000467.1:0-5038 GCA_037381105.1 Desulfobacterales bacterium | reverse complement strand
CACAAAAAGAAATGTTCTTGAAAATGGCTGTGAAAGTTATTGAGAGACAGTCTTTCATTGATCACCGGCTTGATTGGGAGCAGGCTTTGAGTTTTCCGCTGAGTATTCATGTTGATGGGAACGGCAGCGCGTTTTTGCCGGATGAAGTGAAGTGGGAACAGGCGCGGCTGGCAAATGAAATCCGCAAGAATATTGTATCGGACGGCGAGGTCAAGACTTTCCGTCTGGATGAAATGACGATCTGGTTTGATAACAAGCAGCTTCCCCTGTTCATCTGGATATACCCGTATATTGATAAATCGAGAATGGTGGGCCGTTAATGCCTTCCCTGAATTCACAGATTCAATCTAATATTTTGCGTTATCGGCGCTTGTTGATCAAGTATGAGAATCAGATCGCCCGAGAAGTGCGGCGGACGTTTGGGAATTACTCTGATGAAATAAAAACGGAAATCGCCCGTATTTTGGGGTCTGAGGCCGTCAACAGTCAAAGGGTTAGGAAAGACTTGCTGAGAGCTTTGAGGGCCACTCATGCCGGGCAGAGCGCCGAATTTACGGACTATGTGGACAAGTTGGTGAGTGATCTGGCAAGGGCGCACAATAAACTTATTTTTGGCGTGCTGGAAGGCGGTTTGCTGAATGAGTATGTCCAGTTTAACAGGGTAACGTTGAGCCAGTTGAGTGTATTGCTTAAGAGGCCGCTCCCGGCGTTTTCGGTCCCGTATGAAGAAGAATTAACCAGCCTATTAGGTCGGCGGTATATGGGCCTGAATCGGCTGGTGAATGAGGCGTATATTAACGGCTGGGGATATGAGAAAATAGTCCGGAGAGCCACGGGAAAATATGAAGCAATCAACCGGCGCTACATGGAGACTTATGCCCGGACGCTCATTCAGAATGTTTCCGGGGTTATTGAACGGGCCTGGCTTGCTGAGAATCACCATCTTTTAAAAGGCGTGTATTGGGTTGCCACTCTGGATAAAAGAACCTGCGCGGTGTGTGGCGGTATGGATGGCCACCAATGGAATAGTGTCGATGAAGCAGTAAAGACTCCGGCGCATTATAAATGCCGTTGTTTTCTGGCGCCGGTTCTGAAGTCGTGGCAGGATTTAGGATTGCCGGAAAGGAAATCAAACGCAGGGTTCCGGGCAAGTATGGACGGCTATGTGCCAAAAGGAACCGCGTATACAGAATGGTTTGACGGATTGAGCGGGGCCGATCAAAAGTTGATTTTGGGGCCGGGACGGTATCGTATTTACCGGGAAAATGGTTTGTCTTTTGATCAGTTAATCAACGACGATGGATTTTTAACAATCAGAGAATTAGGAAACATCTATGGAATTTGACAACAAGATTTTATCCGCATTTAAAAAGGCGCGGGGCATCACCGGGCAGGATATTACGGTGCGCTCTTATGGCGACCCATCCGACTATGATCCGGCAGCGGGGAAATATACCAGGGCGGAGCAGACGGCTTCCTGTTTTGCTGTTGTCACGAGAAAGAGATCAAGTGCGAAGGATGACGGCTCCACTAAAAAAACCGAGTATCGGGTCGGGATTCCTGAAGCGGAGTTGCCATCGGCGATGAAATCGAGCTTAATGGGAAGACAATCGCCATATCTGAGATCATGTATTATGCCGGGATTGCGTTTCTGACCGGCAGGATTTAATTTTTAGGGGGTGCGAGAATGGAAGAAAGACTTTCTGAACATTTCAGTTTAAAAGAGTTTTGTCTGAGTCAGACGGCTGTGAGGCATGGAATTAATAATGTGCCGAATGAGCTGACGATTGCCAAAATGAAGGCACTGGCGGTGAATGTGCTGGAACCGGCGCGGAATATTTTGGGCCGGCCGATTCGGGTGTCATCGGGTTTTCGCTGCATCAAAGTAAATCGATTAATCGGCGGGGCGGATAGTAGCCAGCATACCAAAGGCGAGGCCGGGGATCTGACCTGCGATGATAATGCCGAATTATTTTCAATTATCTATCATAATTTTGAGTTTGACCAGTTGATTTGGGAGTTTGGCGACGATTCCGAACCGGCTTGGGTGCATGTGTCTTTCAGGGAGGGCAAAAACAGGAAAGAAGTTCTCCGGGCTGTCAGGAGGTTAGTAACCTCGCAACGGAAGTTCTAAAACGGGTTCTGCCGGCTGAAAAAATGAGCGAACAGCAACGCAAGGAAATTGACCTGCAGGCTCAAAAGTTGGTCATTGAAAAGAGCATGGATGAAACCAGCGATTTCCGGAATTTTGTGCTTGATTATGAAGGCCGGGCTAAAGATATGCCCAAGTTTATCCAAATCCTCAGGGGGAGCGTGAGGCCGGTTCTAACGTATTTTTTCGGGGCGGTGTCGCTGTTTATCTTTATGAAGTCCACAGCGTTTCCCGATCAGTTGTTTAAGCTTGACCTTATCGTCCTGGGTTTCTGGTTCGGTGAGAGGGCTACCCGGAAGATCATTAACACACAACAGGGAAACGACACCGAAAAATAAAAGGGGTGCGGCTTTGGGGGTTAAATTCGATGTTGAGACAAGGCGCTTCGAAAAATTCATAAACAATTACACGAAGGGAATCCGCAAGGAGCGGGTTCCTGATGCCCTCAAGAGCATTACCCTTGATGTGGTCGGTAGGGTCATTGAAAAAAATCCGGTCGATTTGGGAAGGTCGCGGGCCGGTTGGTATGCATATTTGGATGACAATATGGTCCCGGTGCCAGCAGGCGGAAATCCGGAGGCGGTGGCGGATGGTCGTTCCAAGGGGTCGTATGTGGAAAAATTTGACATTTCTACGCCTTTTATCGAAATTAGAAATGCTGTTAATTACACGATTTATTTAGAGTATGGACACAGCGCACAAGCGCCTCTTGGTATGGTGCGGTTATCAATGCGAGAGGTGGCGAATAACGTAACGAAAAGGTTTCTTGAGGAAATGAAAAAAGAGTCTTTAACGCTGAACAGATAGGTTATTGCCGCAAAAATGGGGGTTATTGACAAATTAATTCCGGTTTTTGCCAAAATAACGCCGGTTTCGGCGGTATAGACTAAACTAAACTAAACTAAAGAAAAATATATTAGGGGTGCGTGGATGCTTGAGCAGATCAAGACAGCAATCGAATATCATATAAAATCTTTCATCCCCTACCCTATCGTTTATCATGGGACTGATATAAACACGGATGGATTTGAAACATTTATCCGGGTGACCATTTTGGGACTTGGAGAGAATACGGCTATCCGGAAAAATCAGGATATTGATTCAACCATTACAGTTGATTTTCAGATTAATTCGAGCGCGGCAAATTCCAATACGCTTTTCTCGGCACTCGATGCCGTCAATAATGCATTCATGCATAAAAGTGTGTTCGTCTATCAGGATGGCATCCAAGAGCCCTGGGGACGGCTTAATGCGGCAAAAATAGACGGTCGCTCATTGGGTCGGGTCGGCGCTGATTGGCAATACAATGTAACAGTGGATTTAAGAGTTTTTAAATAGCATGACAATTTAAAATCAGGAGGTTGATTTAATGGTTTATAATTTGAGCGATCTAATTCGCTGGAATTGGTGATGGACGAGGGGGATCTACAGTTTAGTGAGGCACAGGAAGTGAAGCCCATTCTTGACCGGGGGAAAATCTCACTGCTGCGTCAGGGGGCTGAACAGTTGGTTGATGTGTCGTTCTCTTTCAAATATCAGGGGCTTAAAGGCTCCACCGAACCTACCCCTTATGAGGTGCTGAAGGGAACCGGCACGGCTTCCAGTTGGGCATCCACAAATACCGATAGTGAAGTGCGAACGCTTGATATTGATTTTGAAGTCAATGACCCTACCACTGACACATTGGTTGAGACGATCTCACTGGCTCAATTCTTTCATGAAAAAATCGAGTTTAAAGAGGGCGAAGAAGCCAACATTATTTCAGTATCCGGAAAATGTCGCTCTGTGGATGTTGTCTAATATTTGGGGGTTGAGAGGGTGGTTTCCACTATTTTGATATTGCTTGTAATTACGAATCTAACACTAAATCTGAGGGGCCAGAATGAAAATCAAGGGAGCGAAAAACTCGAAGCAGACGAAGACGGTCAACTTTATGGGCGGCAGTGTGACCATAAAGCCCATTAGTCTGTTGTTTGCAATCGAAACCGAGGAACAGTTACCGGAACCCACCCCACCTATTTTGAATTATGCGCGGGATAAGGGCGGCAAGATCATACGGGAGAATGGCGTTGCTGTGCCGGTTTATGATTATTCAAGCCCGGAATATAAAAGGGCGCTGTCAATGCAACGCAATCTTGTATCGGTGAAAATGGTGGTTGACAGTGTGGCGGATGGGCTGGAATTTGACACCCCGGCTGATTTGCTGAAAGAGAATCCCCGGAAGTACTACGAGGAAATATTTAAAGAGCTAAATGAGTATGGTTGTTCGGTGGGTGACCTAACCCAACTTGCCAATGAGATAAGCAGATTGTCTAACATCGATGACAAGTTGGAGGGAATGGAGGAAAATTTTACACGGAGTTAGGCGAGCCGAACCTGTTGTATCTGATATTTGATATTTGCGCGAATCACGGTTGGACGCTTAACGATTTTCAGGAATTGTCACCCAATGAACAGCGTTTATGGCTGGCGTTTTACAGGGTTAAGGGGAAGGTGAAGGAAAATTAACGAAGCTTTGGTCATCCGCGTTGGTGCGGATTTAAAAGATTTTTATAGCAAAATGCAGACGGTAAGGGGAACGGCGCGGAAAATCGGCGCTGATTTCCTCAAAGCCGGTGGAATTGCAACGGCGGCATTGACGGGCGTGGGCGTTATGGCCGTCAATCGTTTTGCCACGGTCGATAAAAGCGTCCGGGAAGTGGTGACGCTCATGGATGATGCCGGGGCGAATACCATTCCCAAGCTTACCGATGAAGTCATGAAAATGTCTGCCGCGTTCGGTCAGAGCAAGGAGAATATTGCCGGAGCGCGGTATCAGATCGTGTCCGCGGGTTTTCGGAGTGTCGCGGATTCGGGCCGGGTACTTGCTGACACAATGAAGCTTGC
>JARRRC010000466.1:0-3495 GCA_037381105.1 Desulfobacterales bacterium | reverse complement strand
CGCATCCTTTAAATATTGGAATATTAAAATAAATAGAGGCACCCCATGATATTGATTATTGATTTTGGTTCACAATATAATCAACTGATCGCCCGTCGTGTCAGAGAATTCCATGTCTACTGCCAAATTGATCCGCCGAATGTCAGCATTGACTACGTCAAAAATCTCAATCCCGAAGGAATTATCCTTTCAGGCGGGCCTTCAAGCATTTATGAAAAAAACAGTCCCAAGTGCGATGAAATGATTTTTCATCTCGGGATTCCAGTGCTGGGGATCTGCTATGGTATGCAATTTATGATCAACGCACTGGGCGGATCCGTCGAAAAATCCAAGAAGCGTGAGTATGGTTTCGCAGAACTGAAAGTTAAGGTGGCGGAGGGTTTGTTTAAATCAATCAATGAAAAAACAAAAACCTGGATGAGCCATGGTGATTCCATCACCAAACTTCCAAGCGGTTTTAAAACAACAGCCTCAACCGAAAACACAAAGATTGCGGCAACCGCTAACGCTTTAAGCGGCGGCGTTGATTCGTCGGTCACAGCACTGCTGCTTCACAAGGCTGTGGGGAAAAACCTGACCTGCATTTTCGTGGATAACGGCCTTCTCAGGAAGAATGAAGCCAAAAAGCTTAAAAAAACCTTTAAGCAGCACCTTAAGATCAACATACGGTTTGTGAACGCCAAGACACAATTTTTAACAGCGCTGACCGGAATAACCAACCCTGAGAAAAAGAGAAAAATTATCGGGAAGATCTTTATGAAGGTTTTCGAAGTCGAAGCCAGAAAAATAAAAGACGCCGAATTTTTAGCCCAGGGAACCTTGTACCCGGATATTATTGAATCACAATCCGCTTTCGGCGGTCCCACATCGGTGATTAAATCCCACCACAATGTCGGCGGTCTTCCGAAAAAAATGAAATTGAAACTGGTTGAACCGTTAAAATATTTGTTTAAAGATGAAGTTCGTCTTTTAGGGAAAGCATTGGGTCTCGATGAAGACTTGATATGGCGGCAACCTTTTCCCGGACCGGGCCTTGCCATTAGAATCATCGGAGAAATCAACGCCAAGCGCCTTTTGATATTAAGAAATGTGGATGATATTTTACTTGATGAAATAAAAAACAGTGGGTATTATCGAAAATTATGGCAGTCCTTTGCCGTGCTGTTGCCCATCAAAAGCGTCGGTGTTATGGGAGACAAACGAACCTATGAAAACATTGTCGCCATTCGGGCTGTGACCAGCAAAGACGCAATGACGGCCGACTGGGCGAAACTGCCGCACAAATTGCTTGGTAAAATTTCAAACCGTATCATTAATGAAGTAAACGGAGTCAACAGAGTGGTTTATGATATCAGCTCAAAGCCACCCAGTACCATTGAATGGGACTAACGAAAAATGACTGAAAAAGATTCCAAAAAATTTGAGATGCAAATGGATGATGAAAGTCAGGACTTTCAGGCTCAAGAGGAAATTGATGATTCAAACACCGAAAAGTTGAACAAGCGAATCACACGCATCTCGATTATTATCCCTTGTTTGGTCATTATCATCATTCTCGCGGCTTATGAAGTTCGGTAATCAATTTTGAAAAGATAAATCCCGCTCGATACCGTAACCCCCAGATCATTTTTCCCTTTCCATGAGATGCGGTGTATACCTGACTTGACTTTTCCTCTTTCCAAAGAACTTGAATCGAGATTTTCCTCCCTTTCCATTAAAGAGGCCAATCTTGAAGAGACCCTGGGCAAAAAGATCGCGAATCTTGAAAAGACAATCGCCTCGTTGCAAGACGAAACAAAAGCGGCGACTACGGCCATAAAATACATTAGGTCCGCCAGGACATCGGATAATAAAAAAATAGAAAGTACCATAGACAATATGGAAAAGCGATTAGATTCAATTCCTAAAGAGATGAAAAAAGTTTCTTCGGACATGAAGATGCTTGAGCAATCATTTACAGAAAAATTGACGAATATGACTCAATTCATCGCCAGTTCAAAAAATGATTTTCAAAAAATAAACGCGGATATCTCTTCGCTGAAATCTGCCAAGGCCGACAGAACGGCGCTGAAAGACCAACAAAAAGTCTATCAATTGGCGCTTCGCCAATTAACTACCAATCTTGAAGACAGGATAACATCTATCGAAAACAAGTTGAAAGAACTGGAAAAGGCGAAAGCACCGTCTAAAAAGCAAAGTCGGGCCAAACCCGAAAAAGCCGTGTCATCAACTCAGATCAAAACAGAATCTTCATCCAATGCCGTATCTTCACCCAAAATCGACATGCCGAAACCAGGAACGATTATTGAACAGGATATCTCTCAAAAACCACCGGATTAATACAGAATATATGAACAAAGGAGGGTGCTCTATGGATGTGAAAATTATTAACCCTTTTATCAATGCAACCTTGAATGTTCTTCAAACCATGGCGTTTGTTAAATGCGAAGCAGGGAAACCCTACCTTAAGAGTGATAATATTGCAAGGGGCGATGTTTCCGGTGTTATCGGATTTACAGGTGAAACAAACGGAACGGTATCTGTTACTTTTGATGAACTGTGCATATTGAAGGTGGTTTCGAATATGTTCGGGGAAGAAATGAAAGAATTAAACGATGAAGTTTCAGATGCTGTGGGTGAAATCACCAATATGATTTCCGGACAGGCTCGAAAAGAGCTGGAAGAAATGGGGAGCCTTTTCCACGGCGCCATTCCATCGGTAATCACCGGAAAAAACCATAAGGTCGAATCCACAACAAAAGGCCCCAAAATCGCCATTCCCTTTCAAACCGATGCAGGATCATTTACGATTGTTGTCTGCCTTGAAAATAAAAACGAAAAATCCATATAATTTCTAAATAAAACGGGGTCCTCCATATAGAATGCTAAAGTATTGGTCTTAAAATGCCGAAAACATAATAAAGGAGGTAAAATGCAAGGAGGATGAATTATGGATATCATCGTTGGGAGAATACAGCCTGGAAAAGAAGAAGGATCTCGTAAAAAGACTTTTCAAAAAGACGCCAAAAGAACGTATTTCAAGGAAAGACGAAAAAACAAGCACGATCGACGCCAAGGCAACAGAGATGGAGTGATTGTATCTTTGTCCATAAAAAATGACCGGCGTTCTCTACCGGACAGAAGGAAATAAGATCTTCTTAATAATATTTACACTATTTAGATGACGCCTCTTTGTCCCTGTCCGTTTCCTGCATCTCCTTCCACGCCTCATAAGCATAATCGAGAAGTGCCCACTTGTCCTCCGAGTTTATGGTTTTCAATTTGACGCCCCCTTTAAAATTATAATCCGGATCTTCCTTGAGCACTTTAATCCAATTCAGCACCCCTGAGAAACAAACCGATTTTTCTTTTAGAGGAACTTTGACCATAAATTGGAGCAGACAGCCTAAAGGTAGTTTATCCTTTAAATATACAACAAGGCCCATTCCTTCTCTGCTGATATTAACGATTGAACATGACCTGTCCCAATCTTCT
>JARRRC010000465.1:1930-3999 GCA_037381105.1 Desulfobacterales bacterium | reverse complement strand
GAGTATTGCAATTTATTATAGTTATGGACTTTTCCCAGCAAATTGCGCAGTATATTATCACCGGTTTGACCATCGGAGCCATTTACGCCATTGTGGCCTTGGGGTTTAATATCATTCATAATGCCACCGGAATTGTCAATTTTGCCCAGTGCGAGTTTATATCCCTTGGCGGAATGTTTATGTACTCTTTTGTGGTTCTTTTCAGAGTCAACTTGGCGTTGTCTTTTATCCTGTCCATGGCCGGTGTGGCCCTCATCGGAGCCCTGATAGAAATCGGACCCATTCGACATGCCCGGTCGAAAGAAATTATTATCCTTATTTTTTTAACCATCGGAATATCGGAAATTATCAGAGGATCCGCGCAGGAGATTTGGGGAACCGACAATGTCGGTGTTCCGTCATTTTCGGGGGATACCCCGATTCATCTTTTAGGCGGAGCAACCATTGTTCCCCAGCATATCTGGGTATTTGCCATCACCGTGCTGGTCATGCTGATGCTGCGTTATTTTTTCAAAAGAACATTAATGGGAAAAGCCATGCGGGCCACGGCGGTGAATCGACGGGCGGCAGCGCTGGCGGGTATTTGCGTGAATCGCATGATTCTTATTTCTTTTGCCTTCAGTGGTGCTCTGGGAGCGGTAGCCGGAATGATTATCGCACCCATTTCAACGACATCTTATGATACGGGAATCATGTTAGGGTTGAAAGGGTTTGCGGCAGCCATTCTTGGTGGTTACGGGAATTTTGCCGGTGCCATACTGGGCGGAATTATTTTGGGCATCTTGGAATCGTTGGGGGCGGGTCTGATATCGTCTCAGTATAAAGATGCCATTGCATTTTTCGTTCTTCTTCTGGTTTTATTTTTAAAACCCACGGGGATTATGGGGTATGGGGAGTCGGAAAGAGTCTAAAAGTTTCCAACCAGAAATTGCCCTTTTTTCGCAATCTCTGCGTCAATCTTCGGAATTACTTGTGCGGAGTACTCGTCGCACGCCTCCGCGTAATTCCTTGATTTCCTTGATCTTGCGAAAAATTGCTAATTTCTGCCTTGGAAACTTATTGGTGTTCCATATAGAGTGATGCATGGACACTATGTTTGATATAAAAACAATGGGCATATTTTTTAAACATAAAGACATCTTCGGCTTTGCCCTGCTGGCCGTTATGATCATCATCCTGCCGGTGTTTGTCGAGAGCAAATACTATTTTATCGTTCTTAATGTGATTGGCCTCAACACTATCGTGGTGGTGGGTCTGAATTTACTCATCGGATTTGCCGGGCAGATTTCATTGGGACATGCTGCATTTTACGGTCTTGGTTCGTATTTTTCCGGCATCCTGACGGTAAATTACGGATTCCCTTTATGGCCTTCGATGTTTTTGGGGATGCTGGCTACCGGAGTTGTTGCCTATTTGATCGGATATCCGTCGTTAAAGCTTCGGGGACACTATCTGGTCATGGCCACCTTGGGATTCGGTATTATTGTGAATATCCTGATGGGAGAGTTGGACCAGTTCACCGGCGGCCATGACGGTCTGATCGGCATCCCTCATCTGTCCATCGGCGGACTGTCATTTAACACGGACCTTAAAAATTTTTACCTGATCTGGAGTTTTGTTTTTCTGGCCATGCTGGCAGCCAGAAATCTCCTTAACTCCAGAGTGGGCAGAGCATTACGCGCCGTGCACGGTAGTGAAGTGGCCGCAAACTCCCTGGGCGTTAATACCGCCGACTATAAGGTGAAGGTTTTTGTTTTAAGCGCCATGTATGCATCTATATCCGGCAGTCTTTATGCCCATTATATAACATTTATCAGCCCCGGTTCTTACGATTTCTATTATTCTCTCCAGGTCGTAACCATGGTCATCGTCGGTGGAATGGGAAGTCTTTGGGGGTCTCTATTCGGCGCCGGAGTTCTCACCTTTATTTCCGAGGCGCTCCATGTCGCCAAACAATATCACATTATTGCATACGGTATTTTTTTGTGTCTGGTGCTTGTTTTTCTGCCGGAAGGAATTCTGGTGGGCACTTACAATCTTTTCTTAAGGAAAAAGACCCAAAAAATTAT
>JARRRC010000465.1:0-1921 GCA_037381105.1 Desulfobacterales bacterium | reverse complement strand
GCAGAACTTGCAATACCATCCAAATGTGAATTATCGTCAGCTATTCCGCTTCGCCTGGGTCGTAAGCCGATGATTTGTGCGAGAAAATGTAGCCTCCCACTGATACGGCCCAGGCTTTTTTTATCCGCCGATGGCGCACATCTGTGCCGATCCCCTTAAGTGATGATCTTTTGTCAGCCTGTGTTCCAGCGGCTTGTGTCGAACAGCCCGGAGAAAACCTTTTGCAAGCGCTTTGTCGGAACACCCTTTTCGAAGCAATGATTTCAAGTCTTCATGATTGTCGCTCATCAAACACGGCCTGAGTTGGCCGGAGGCGGTTAATCTTAATCGGTTGCATGTGCCGCAAAAATGCCGGCTTATGGGACGGATGAATCCGATTTCTCCTTGAGCCGATTCAAACTTAAATCGTTCGGCAGGACCGTCATTAGTGTTTCGGTCCACAGGAATCAGTTTCCCCAGCGATTGGATGCGTTTTTTTATTTCAGGAAAAAGGATTTGTCGATCGTTGGCGACCTGATTGGATCCCATGGGCATATATTCGATGAAGCGAACGTGAAACGGATGCAAAACGGATAATTCGGCAATGCTTGCCAGTTCATCATCATTCACTCCTTTAAGGGGTACCACATTGATTTTAATGGGATAAAACCCCATTTTTCGGGCAAGTTCGATGCCTTCCCAAATTTGATCAAAAAAGTCATATCCCGTGATGTGTTTAAATTTTTGTTTATTCAATGTATCGAGGCTGATATTGATTCTTTTGATTCCGGCGGCTTTGATGTTATGAATATGGTCTTTGAGCAGAACGCCGTTGGTGGTCAACGATATGTCTTTGATCCCTTCCGTTTTTGCCAGCTGCTTTAAAAATTGATCAACGCCTTTTCTCACCAGCGGTTCCCCGCCGGTTATCCTGATTTTAGAGATGCCGAGGTTTATGCCGACGCGGGCAATACGGAGTATTTCTTCATAACGTAATATTTCTTTGTGAGAAAGTTTTGGGATGAGCCCTCTGGGCATACAGTACAGGCATCTGAGATTACAGCGGTCGGTAATGGAGATGCGAAGGTAGTTTAGATTTCGATGGTACCGGTCAATGAGCTTTGAGTGCAACAATGCTACAGGGTCCTTTTAAATTTTTTGCGATACTCCGGGACTTCGATTATGGGGGGTCTTTCATGGCCTTCAATTTTATAAATATCCGGCTTGTATTCACCCTTAACAAGGTTAAATTGTATCATCTCATCAAAAAGCTTCTCTTTATAATCGACCAGTCCCAATTTTATTTTGCGTTCAATGAATGTTTGCAAAATCGCAAAAGCCATTCTCCCGAGGGATTTGGTGTCCCGGTTTCGGTGAATCCGTCTGTCCAGGTCCACCTGTGCAATGACATCGAGACCCCACTTTTCATAAATATCAAGGATCATGCTGGTCTCAATGCCGTATCCGATGGGAAAGGGTATTTGTTCGAATATTTCTCTGTAACCGGCATATTCACCGGACAGCGGCTGTATGATCTGGGTGAGATCCGGGAAAAAAAGGGAGAACAAAGGCCGAACAACAAGTTCGGTTACTCTGCCGCCGCCGGTGGGTCTGATGTTGCTTTTTCCAATGGCAATGGGGCGGTCGTAAAACGCCTTAACATATTTGATATGATCGAAAAGAATCAGCGGCCCCAAAATCGCATAAGCAAACCTGTGGTGAATATTCTTTATATCCGCATCCAGGTAAATGATAATGTCCCCTTTGGTAATGTACAGGGCCTTCCAGAGATTTTCGCCTTTGCCGATAAACTTTTCAAGGTGCGGAAGAATTTCTTCGGCCTCATAAACATCTGCACCATATCCTTTTGCAATTTCTCTGGTTTTATCTGTCGAACCGGAGTCTAGGACAACGATCTCGTCGAGAATGGGGTAGCGGGTCA
>JARRRC010000464.1:0-4511 GCA_037381105.1 Desulfobacterales bacterium | reverse complement strand
ATCGCCGCATTGTTTATGATGTTCTGCAAAATCATCTCGAGGATTTCGAAAAAATAAAACGGGTATTCGTCCAATTCTTATAACCAGCATTTCATAGATCCCACAAGCCTGCGATTATATTTTTCAAACTTCTCTGCCTCTCACCTTCTGATCTTCTAACCCTATCCCGCGACCCGTAACGCGTAACGCGTAACCCTGGATTTTTGAACCCCGCAATCAATTCTATGCATTGCAATTGTTTGAAAATCATGATAATTTACATCCTATAAAATCGGTTCGAGTTCTGGCTGTAGATTTTAGTTTGTGACACTTCGAACCTCCAATCCAAGAATCCGGAACCCTGAATTCTGAACCTTAAACTTCCGAACCCAATGCAGGCGGCAAAATGAGCAAACCCGTCAACATTGCCAAAATCACGCCCCCGCGATTGTCCCAGGTTTTGGATCGCCGTCGTCTGATCCAAAGACTGGAACAAAACCAGGATAAACAACTCATTCTGATTCTGGGGCAGGCCGCCCAGGGGAAATCAACCCTGGCCGCCGCCTATGCGCAAAAATCAGAAATTCCGTGGGCCTGGATGAATCTGGGGATTGAGGATTCGGATCCTGTCAACCTCTTTTACCTGATGGTCCACTCCCTCCAATATGCCTTAAAAGAGGTCGATCTATCCTCGCTTTTCGATTATCCTGCAGCAGCTATGGGGCCGAGGGAGGAAATTCCTCTGTACCGAGAGTGGACGAACGCCGTTTTTGATCGTATACCCGCCTCGACCCGGATGTACCTCCCCTGGAAATACAGCGTCTGAAGATGGGCCGGAAAGCAGCGGTAATGGAAAACAAGGACCTGGCTTGTACCGTGGATGAGCTGAGGGCATTTTTTTAAAAGATTCGAGGCATATCTTTTACCGGTGATCAACTGAAGAGGATTCATCAATTTACCGAGGGGTGGGTGGGTGGTTTGATCCTGCTCTCCGAATCTCTGGATCGACTGCCCGAGGAGGCAAGGGATCAATACCTTTCAAAGCATCTTTCCGAGCAATTCACAATGGAGGTGTTTCAGTATTTCGGGGAGGAAATTTTCTCTTTTCAATCCGGTTTGGTTCAGGATTTTTTGGTTAGATCCGCGATCTTTGAAGTTCTCGAACCGGCCCTTATCCGGGAGTTTGCCGGAATTGAGAATGCCGGGGACATTCTCCAGGATTTGTCAAGGAGAAATCTTTTTGTGCAATCGGTTTACGACACGCAAAGAGGCTGGTTGTTCAGATATCATCAACTGTTCAGGGATTTTCTCAAGAGCAAATTCGAAACGAAAATAGACAAAAAGGAAAAGGCGTTTTTGTTTTTCAAGGCAGGTTCTCTTTTAGAGCAGAAAGGGGATTTGGAAGAATCGGTTAAATTCTTTCTGGAGGCCAAGGCCTATCCTGAAGCGGGATCCATCATTGAACGAATCGGTTTGGATCTTTTCAAGGTGGGAAGAACCGGAGACCTGGCCCAATTTCTTGAAAGCTTGCCAGAAGACATGGTCAAGAAAAACCCTTGGCTCCTCTTTTATCATTCCATGACCAGGCGTTTCACGGGTATCCGACAGAATATGTTAAGCTTTCAGAAGTCCATCACTCTTTTCAAAGAACAGGGAGTTGTAAGGGGGCACATCCTTTCTTTAGCTTATCTGATCGAAGCATCTATTATAAGAGGTCATTATTTGATCCCTTTGGATCTTTTAATTGAGCAAGGTGAAACTTTACTAAAAGCATTGAATCGCGACTCGTATTCTTATGAAAGGGCAGTGTTCTGGTCCCAGACCGCATATGCCCATATGTATTCAGGGAATCCTAAAAAGGGCTTCCGGGCTAGCCAGAATGCGTATTTAACAGCCAAAGATTTAGGAAATGTGACACTTCAGGTAAATGCACTGATCCATGCTGTAGGGAACCTTTCAGTGTTGGGAGAGTTTTCCCTGGCTGATAAGATCTGTGCAAAACTTGATAAATTAATAGGGCAATCCGTTTACCCTGAGTTGAGAATATTTTATCATATACATTATAGCCAATTGTTGACATGCAGAGGGGACTTTGAAAACTCCAGAAAATTGATTTTCATGTGCCGGCAGGAAGTGGAAGAGCGTGGATTGATCTTTCTGTATCCAATTGCGCTAATAATTGATCTTTTCTTGAAGGTCTATACCGAGAAATATGCTGAGGCGGAAGAGATCGGAAACCATTTACTAAGCATCGCATTATCCATGGAAAATACTTTCTTATATGGAATAACAAGTGTATGGATGGGGGTTTCATACTATCAGGAAGGAAATCTTCAGAAGGCAAAACAAATAATGGAAAGCTGTCAACAGGTTTTATCGTCGGATGAAGCTCGAGCCGAATACATACTTGGCTTTATCAGGAATATGATAAGTCTGATCAGGTATCACTTCGGAGAATACGGCAGTGCTGAAAAGGAAATCCAGGAGAACCTAAAATACCTTGCAGACATACCAAGTCCTCTGTTAATAGTAGATGCTCACTTTACAATAGCCCTCATTAAATGGAAAAGTGGTCAAGCCGGTCAAGCTGCCGCTCATCTGCATGCCGGCTTTAAGATTGCCGAAATAAGAAGATATGTTCACTTCATGGGTTTAAATCGCAGTGATCTCGTGAAGATATGTACCCTGGCCATTGAACTGGATGTGCGGGAGGCCGTGGATTATGCGACGCATTTACTCTCGACCCGTTTTGCGGATCAGGCCGGGCCGGAAATCGAGAGGCTCTCGCATCATTCGAAAGCAAAGATTCGGAACAGGGCCAAAGAGATCCAACGGACCATCCGCCGCACAAATGCCCCCCGCATCCGGATCGAGACCCTGGGGGCCTTTCGGGTGTTTCGGGACGACTCTTTGATCAAGGAGAAGGAGTGGCAGGGAAGCCGGCCAAGACTTCTCTTAAAAAACGTCATTGCCCGCGGATGTCGCGGCGTATTGCAAGACATTATCATCGAAGATCTTTGGCCCGAAGGTCGTCCTAAAGCATCAGAAAGAAATTTTAAGGTCACGCTGCACCGATTGCGCAAGGCTTTAGAACCCAACCTGGATAAAACCCTGGGCTCGTCATATATCCAACTCAAAGACAAATCCATTGTCCTGGACAAAGAGCTGTGTCATGTAGATGCGGATGAATTTGAGTTTCTTTATGATAAAGGAAGAATCAAGGAAAAAAATGGAGATGTCAAAGAGGCCCTTTCCCGGTACCTGGCAGCCGCAAGGCTCTACCAGGGGGATTTTCTGAAAGAAGATCTTTACGCACCCTGGGCTCACATAAAAAGAGAGGAGCTTCGCCTGAAATACGTCGATCTTTTGTACAGAACAGCCCAACTTTACGAGAACAGCGGAGCCGCAACAAAAGCCATTGCCTGCTACAAAAAAGTTGTTCAAAGCGAGTCTGTTTCGGAAAAAGCCTACCAGAGACTCATGACACTCTATTCAAATCGCGGCATGCGAAGCGCCGCTTTAAAGATCTACGAGGAATGCAACCAAGCTTTGAAAACAAGACTCGACACGGAACCCGATGAAATGACGACCGCCATCTACAAGAAGATCCTCGAGACATAGCCGTCTTCGCTTTTTACTTTTCACTTTTACCATTTCACCAAAAACCCTGAACCTCTGAACCCTGCAACCAATTCTATGCATTGCAATTATTTGAAAGCCGTGATAATTGATATATTAATATAAAAGGACACGTTCTTTATTGCCTACCCTCAAAAGGAGTGCGAAATGTTTAATAAATCACAGAGCACCGGCCCAATGACCAGAGGTAAAGACCTGTCCCGTGATGATATTAGGGCTCTGAAAGATGTATTTCAAAGATATCCGTCGATCCAAGCAGTATACGTGTTCGGTTCAATGGGATCGGGGAAGATGCATCCGGAAAGCGATCTGGATCTGGCGATCGTATCTCGCAGTCAAACATTAAAAAAGAAAAAACTACAGCTTTTGACCGAACTATCGAGTCTTGGATTCTGCGACGTTGACCTGGTTTTTCTTGATACCGAAGATATCGTCTTAAAATATGAAGCCGTTCGCCAAAACCGGCTGGTTTATGCAATACCGAATTTTGATCGTGGAGGTATGTATTCAAAAGTTATACGCCAGTATCTGGATTTTGTACCTTATTTAGAAACGCAGAGAAAGGCCTATAAAAGGAGAATCGAACGTGGTCCGACCGGAAATCATTCGCAAGCGATTGAACAAGCTGGATGAATACCTTTCCATATTGTATAATTTACGAAATTATAGTTTTGATGATTTTACCGCCAGCCCTGAACGTTATGGCAGCGCCGAACGTTTTTTGCATTTATCCATTGAGGCTATTTTAGACATGGGGAATCATGTAATTGCCGATTCAGATCTGGGCATCGTTAACTGGTATAGTGATATACCCGCTATTCTGGAGAAGAACGGATATATTGATTCTTATCTGGGAAAACAGTGGCTTCAGATGATAGGGTTTCGGAACACCC
>JARRRC010000463.1:0-5069 GCA_037381105.1 Desulfobacterales bacterium | reverse complement strand
TTTATTTCTTGGGACGATTTTTGACGTCCAAAAGCATATGTCAGGTTATTCATCGCGATCCCACGATGCTTTTTATCGATACAAAACAGCATTCCCCCTAAAAATTCAGCCATTCCTGTGGTCCATGTTCTCGGGAAAAGACCGAGTATTTTGAACACGGTTTCAAAAACATCTGCTGCTATTTTTTCAGAATAACTCATGATCCGTTTTGTTCTTTTCCCATCTCTTAGCGTGTTTTAAAAACACATACCAGGATGAATTCATCGCAATAATCAAGCCCGGCACACCATCAAGAATACCGAGTTTCCATACATAACACTCCAAAAATTTAACAAATGCATGCCCCACGCCGGCAAGAACAAATCCACTGCCGACCGAAGGGCGCCCTTTGGCATAAACTCCTGAGAATTGATTGATGGTATTGACATGATCTGAAATCTTCCGGTAAACGTAATGGAATATCGGATTTGAAAGTCGTTCAACTTTACCCTCGACATTAAGCTTTTCATGCAATGGATCGTTTGTCCATTTACCGCTTTTCCTGCGAACCAAACGTATCTTACGGTCAGGGTACCAACCGCCGTGTCTGACCCACCGGCCGAGATATCTGGATAATCTGGGCATCGAAAAACCATTCACTTTGGGATCTGCATTGTTGACTGCTTTAACGATCTCTTGAGCCAGTTCTTTTGAAACTGCTTCATCAGCATCAAGATTGAGAATCCATTCAGATTGAATCTGATTCATTGCAAATTGTTTTTGGAGGCCAAATCCTTGCCATTCTTTGAATACAACTTTTGCGCCCATCTTTCGACAAAAATCCTGGGTTCCATCGGTACTCCCTGAATCCACCACTACAACTTCGTCTGCAAAATCAATACTTTTAAACAAACGAGCGATTCGATCCCTTTCATTTTGGGTGATCACGGCAACGCCGATGGATGACTTTTCCACCTGTATAAAAACCTCCGACCCGTGCAAAATTCAGATCATGCATCCTTCATGATGTATGCATCGGATGCGCACCATTTTTCGATTCTGTCTTTGATAAAATCGTTAAATCGTTTCCTGTCCGGTCCAAAATCAATTTCAATGCCGATCACGAACAAATCGACACACCATTCGAGGTTGTGCGCAAATCGGACATAATCTTTTTCTGTGGTAACCAAGGCATCCGACCGGCTCTTTTGAGCGGCCGCCAATATATTTTTAAGGTCCTTTTCGGTATATGAATGATGATCCGGAAATTCCATAAAACCAGAAAGTCTGCATTTGAACCCTTCGACGGTTCGACGAAATTGAAGGTTATCCGCCAAACCGGAAAAGGCAAAAACCGTCCGTCCGTTTATGGGTTCTGAGTGATATTTTGATGCACCTGGCATGAAGTTATCGAATTGGCTTTTCTTCCCCTTGAAAACTTTATAAACAAACGGATTAATCCCTGCTTGATAAACCGGCTTTTCCCTTTCAAAGACGCTGAACTTTTCCATCGAGGACAACGCCCTGTTACCTTCCGCGGCTCCTGACTTTGTCGATATTACTGCATCGGCCATTAAAAGCGTAGAAATCGGTTCCCTCAAAACACCTCTCGGCAACAGGTGGCCGTTCCCGAAAGGATTGCGATCATTGAGCAATACAAAATCAAGGTTTCGTTGAAGTCTCAAATGCTGAAATCCGTCATCGAGCACAAGAACATCCGGATTAAATTTTTGCATCGCCAGAACGCCCGCCTTGAAACGATCTTTGCCAATGACAACCGGTACATTTTTTAATCTTGCAGCCATCATAAAAGGTTCATCGCCGGACGCCTCAGGCGTCATTAACAAACTCCTGCCGTCACCCACGACACCGCCGACGGCTTCCGCCTTTCCTTTATACCCACGGCTGATAATCACCGCTTTATACCCCAATATCCTGACCGTTTCTGCGACATACATCGTGATGGGTGTCTTTCCGGTGCCGCCGACAACAATGTTTCCAATAGAAATGATGAAACAAGGCAGTCTTTTTGATTTTAAAATGCCTCTTTTTTATTCTGGTCACGGCGTCTTTGATTTATTTACACAAGTTTCGCACCCTCTATTTTCAGCAAAGCGGGTAACGTGTAGCAGGCCGGAAAAATTTTTTAAGGTAAAATCTATCAATAAGATGGTCAAAGAGAAAAAGGATTCGTAAACCCAAGAAAAGGCGCCCAGATCAAATAACATACAGATATCTATGTATCTTTTAGCAGAGACTTTACTTTTTTATTTTGGCGCCGTCCGATCATGCGACAGAGAAATATTTTACCTTAAAAAATTTCTTTTGGCCTGCGGTACCAGAGACTTTTTAGCTATTTTAGAGTACAAAACTTGAGTTATCAGTTAAAGGGATCCTTCCAACAACCAGCTACAAATTTAATCATACCTGAAGCGACAATAGTTTCAAAAAGTTAAAAAATTACAGATAATCCTTTATCATCTCTACCGTCTTTTGAACAGCCCCTTTGTTGGCCATAAAAACTCCCAAGGCGTTCTTTCCCATCTCCAGGGCTTTTTTGTCATTTTCTAAAAGTGACACCACGGATGTATAAAGATCTTTTGCATCTTTAACGCACACAGCACCTCCGGCCTTTAAAAGCATGGCTGATATGTCGGCGAAATCGCTCATATCATCTCCAAAGAGGATCGGCTTTGAAAATGCAGCAGCTTCAAGAGGATTGTGGCCGCCGCATTTCATCAGGCTGCCCCCGACAAATGCGATATCCGAGACGGCATAAAGCGTTTTTAAAAGACCTATGGCATCAATGACAATCACATCGAATTTTTTGTTCGACGATGATTTTTTAAGTTCTTTCATGAGACCGCCTGAAAATCCGGCAGCTTTAAACAGTCGTAATACAGAAACGGCGCGTCCCGGATCTCGGGGCGCTAGAATTAGCAGTAAATCGGCGGTATGGGTTTTTAATGTTTGAAATGCTTCCAGCAATATTTCTTCTTCTCCCGGATGCGTGCTCCCCGCCAAGACCACCTTTCTGGTATTGTGAATATGCATGGACCGTTTTAATTCTTCGATCTCTTTTAAATCTAATATCCGATGCGCTTCATCAAATTTGATATTCCCGGTTACTGTTATGCGATCGCACGGAACGCCGAGTTCCTGAAAACGCCTTGCGTCTTCTGATGATTGTGAGCAGACATGAATAAAATTTAAAAAAACCTGCCTGGCAAAAAAACTAAGGTGTTTGTATCCGGCAAAAGAAGTTTTTGACAGTCTTGCATTCACAAGAAACACGGATGCCCGTCGTTTTTTCATTTCAAAGAGAAAATTGGGCCATATGTCCGTCTCAACAATGACCACAACGTCAGGGACAATTTTTCGGGTAATCCGTTTTACTGAAAAGGCGAGATCATAGGGGAAATAAAAAATAGCTGCGACGTCACCGGTTAAATGCCGATGGGCGATATCTTTTTTTAGACGTTTCGAGACCGCTTTGAATAATCTTCGGCGGCAGCCGGACCAACCCCAATCGATGAAAAACCGTTTTCCGTCGCTTGTCAGATATCAATACCATGGGAATTATCAGGGGAAATCCCAAAATCAATGTGGTCAAAAGCACTATATTGTAAAGGAATATCATGGTACACCCTTTAATCGGCGTTCAATAATGTCAGCGCTCCTAAACAAAAAAATGCCAGATTTGCGGTCCATGCAGCAACGACAGGCGGTATCATTTCGCCATATCCGAGCGACAGGCAGAAGCTATAAAAGATCCAGTAAATAAATGCCATACCGATACCGTAAGCAATGACCACAGGCATACCTTCTTTCACCTTTCCTCTGCAGGCGAGACCGGTCCCTACCATGCACATAATAATACAAATAAAGGGGAAGGCTATCTTGGCATAAAGATCCACCCTGTAAATCGTGGCATCATATCCCTCCCTTTCGACTTTCCGAATATATGAATGGAGTTCTTTAAATGTCATTTCTTCCGATTTTTTGGCCACCCGGCTTAAATTTTCAGGAAAAAAATCGAGATTTTCGACTTTATTTTTATGAAATGTAATGTTGTATTTTCCGGTTTTTGTATCAAGATCCTGTTCCATTAATCCATCTAACAGCCATTTCCCCTGTTTAAATACCCCGCTCTCGGCATCAATCCTTCGAACAAGTCTGAAATTTTCATCAAACTTATAATCGGTCATCCCATAGATGGCTTTATTTTTCGGATTAAAATATTTTATGTGCGTGATGCGACGATTACCCTTAATCCAAATATTTTTTTCCTTGGTAATCATTGTCGACTCTTTACGGACTTCATTAAGCCAGATCTGGTTCGACTTTGCCGTTGTGATGGGAACAATGTCGTCGCTTAAGAGAAAAAGTATAATACTCAAGAGACAGCCCATGACAAGAACCGGCTTAAAAAGATAAAGGATACGTACACCGCTGCTTTTTAAGGCCACAATCTCATTATTCCGGGTCATCAGACCGAAAACAATGAGAACAGACATCAGAATACAAATAGGAATGATCTGGGCAACGATAAACGGTATTTCAAGTATGAAGAACAATAGTGTCTTTAATATCGGGATGCCGGCTTCCATAAAATCATCGATTCTTTCAAAAAAATCGACAGCCAGATATATTCCCACGACAAATGCCAGAACAATACCGAAATATTTTGAAATCTGAATTGTTATATATTTGTATATAATGGACATCTTACTTTCGGCGTTTTCGTGATAACGATTTGAGTTTCATCTTGACAAAGTCAAAAGCCGGCCTGATTTTTAAAGAGCGGTCATTAGCGGCTCTGACAAGGAGAAACAGCCCAAGACCGCCCATGACAACATTCGGAACCCACATCCCGATTGCCGGGGGATAAACACCGGCTTCTCCAAATACGGAACCGGCGGACAACATGAGATAGTAAATCAAGAAAAATACCATCCCCATTCCCAAGCCTGTGGAGCGTTTGGCCGATTCCGACTGAATGCCCAATGGAACAGCCAGAATACCAAGAGCAAGGCATGCTACAGGAATAGAAAACTTCTTATGCAATTCAATCAGTGCCGTATAATATT
>JARRRC010000462.1:1899-3999 GCA_037381105.1 Desulfobacterales bacterium | reverse complement strand
GTTCCCGAGAGGAACCACTTGGATTACTCGCAATCGATGGAAAAATGCCCAAGGGACGCTGTGGATGACCGTTCCTGTGAAAAAGAAAGGGCTCGGACTTCAATGCATCAATGATGTCAGAATACAGCATGACGGACGCTGGACAAAAAAACATTTGCTAAGCCTTAAAAATGCATATGCCAGAGCGCCGTATTTTAAAGAACATTTGCCGTTTCTGGAAGATCTTTTTTCAGCAAAATTTGAAAAGCTCATTGATTTTAACCTTGAAATCATCCGTTACTTGATGAAGCAGCTTAATTTTAATACAAAGGTTACCTTGTTATCCGAACTTGGGATTCATAAAAAGGGGGATAATCGCATCATCGCCGTATGCAAAAGGCTGGGTGGTTCTCGATTTCTGGTGCAAAAGGCGGCGAGAAAATATTATGATGCAAAATGTCTTGCTTCCGCAGGAATTCAACTCTTCAACTTTAACCCAACATCCCCGATCTATCCACAGCTTTGGGGAGATTTCATCCCAAATCTATCAGCATTCGATCTTATTTTGAATTGTGGGCCCAAAGCACATGAGATAATGACTCAGGTTTCATTTCCCAAACAGGATGAATAAAATGAAAAGTAACCGGACAGACCTATTGGAGAAAGTG
This sequence comes from Desulfobacterales bacterium, assembly GCA_037381105.1. Taxonomy (GTDB): domain Bacteria; phylum Desulfobacterota; class Desulfobacteria; order Desulfobacterales; family UBA11574; genus UBA11574. The sequence continues at coordinate 3,352 of JARRRC010000462.1, read as the reverse complement.
GCGCTTATTTCCGCGCCATGGCCGCTTTTCAGCAGGCCATCGATTCAGATCGGTACGTTGAAATCGTATCTAAAGCAACAGTTTCCGGACCTTGAAGTCGATGCATATCACGTTTATCTGGAAGTGGCCGAAGCCTTGGGGTACCGTCGTTATCAGGCCATATCCGAGCGGACATGGCTGGCTGAAACCGTTTATGCCGCCTTGTTATATCCTGAATGTTCGGAACGCGCTGAATACCTATTTCAGAAAGAGGCTAAAGGGAAACCTCACCTTAAAACGGTTGATTTTAAATCTTTAACAAGAAAAGTTCTTGAAATCTCTGAGAAATTTATTCTTAAAGTCGACTGGACAGGATATGGTCTGGTCGGTTTTTCCATATGTTTTTGCCAGTTGAGCGCCTCGCTCTTTTTTATTCGGAAGCTAAAAGAACGGTTTCCGGGCCTTTTCATCGTAGTGGGTGGGTCCATGTTCACGGGCGGCCCCCTTGGGAATGTTTTTAACGTATTTCCGGAAATTGATGTCGTGGTTCGCGGGGAAGGCGAGATACCTTTGAGCCGATTGGTTTCAGATCTAAAAGATTACCGGAACAAAGAGAAGATACCTTCTTTCGAGGGAATTGTCACGCCGGAAACCAAGGGAAAACCGGCAACCGTCTCTTTTTGTCAAATGAAAGATTTATCCCATCTGGCTCCCCCGGATTATAGTGACTACTTTGACCAAATGAGAACATTCGACCCTTCCAAACGCTTTTTCCCGACGCTTCCGATGGAGATGTCCAGGGGATGCTGGTGGCAAGGCATATGCACGGGCAGGAAATTTAAGGGATGTGCTTTTTGCAATCTCAATCTTCAGTGGGAAGGTTACCGAACCAAAGACCCTGAACAGGTGGTTTCGGAGATTGATCATCTGACCGCAACATACAAAACACTCTCCGTGGCCTTTATGGATAATCTGCTGCCTTTAAAAACATCACGAAATATTTTCAATCGAATCAGTATATTGAGAAAAGACTTTCGCCTGTTTGGAGAGATTCGGGCCACAACACCGGAAAAAATTTTGCGTATTATGAAAATCGCCGGCATGAAGGATGTGCAAATCGGCATAGAAGCATTAAGCACCCATCTGCTTCATAAACTGAAAAAGGGTACCACGGCGATTCAGAATATCGAAATCATGAAACATTGTGAAATGCTGGGAATTCACAATTCTTCGAATCTTATTGTTCATTTTCCGGGCAGTGATCAAACGGATGTCGACGAGACACTTCGGAACCTAGAATTTACCTATCCGTTTCGACCGCTTCGATTGGTTCATTTCTGGCTCGGACTGGGGAGTCCCGTATGGCGGGATCCGGTAAGTTTCGGTATCAAAACCGTATTCAACCATCGCAATTATCACAATCTGTTTCCGCCGGACGTAATCCAATCGATGCAGTTTATCATTCAGGCCTATC
>JARRRC010000462.1:0-1879 GCA_037381105.1 Desulfobacterales bacterium | reverse complement strand
CCTGGAAAAAGACCTATCTTGAACTCCACCGGGGAGAAAAGCATGAAAACATTCTAAGCTTTAGAGACGGAAGAAACTTTTTGATCATCCGTCAGAAAAGACTTGCGGGTGAGCCTTTGACCCATCGGCTGGAAGGAACCGGAAGGGCTGTCTATCTTTTTTGTCAAAAACACAGAACGATAAAGTCTATCATTAATCGATTTTCTTCAACGCCGGCTGACAGGATCGAGCCGTTTTTAAAGATGATGGTGGATAAAAAGTTGATGTTCAGAGAAGATGATCAATATTTGAGTTTGGCGGTGCCTGAAAGGCTGCATTTTTGAAGTAATTAACGGCGAATAGGAATTGAGATTTGGAATCGTTGTTTAAATGTGATATTTGAACACAAAGATACAAAATCCTTATCCTGATGACGGATGGAAGGGAGATCATAATGGGAATGCTTGGTAAAATTATCGGAGGAACCATTGGATTTGCAATGGCCGGGCCTCTGGGTGCTATTGCGGGCGCAGCGCTGGGCCATGCCTTCGATTCCAACGCGCAAACGTATTATACAGACGGAAGGAACCGTCTTTCAGCAGGGGAAGAGGTCCAGTTTACATTTTTTGTAGCGGCATTTTCCATGCTAGCAAAACTGGCCAAGGCAGACGGCCGGGTTTCCAGAGAAGAGATCGATACTATTGAAAAATTCATGGCACACGATTTGAATCTGAATCCTGAAAGCAGAAACCTTGCAATCAATATTTTTCATACCGCGATGGAATCTCCAAATGATTTCAATGACTTTGCCATACAGTTCTACAGCCAGTTTCGAGAGCAATACCAGATGCTCGATCTGATGATCGATATATTGCTCAGAGTTTCAGTGGCCGACGGTGCGCTGAGTCCGAGTGAAGAAAAACTGATTCTGTCTGCTGTAAGAATTTTCAACTTCGACGATGAAAAGTACAAAAAACTAAAATCGAAATATATTCAAGATTTCGAAAAATACTATGCAATTCTCGGGTGTGACAGTCACGATTCAAATGAGGATATAAAGAAACAATACCGGAAACTTGTATCAGATTATCATCCTGACAAGATCGCTTCAAAGGGCCTTCCCGAAGAATTCACAAAATTTGCCAATGATAAATTCCGTGAAATTCAGGAAGCCTATGAAGTCATTAAAAAAGAAAGAAACATCAGGTAGTGTCCATCCATATCAATTCTCCAAATCGTATGCTCCGGCCTATGAAGATTTTAAAACATATGATAAAATATTACCCGGCAATCCGAACGTCATTTTTTATCAAGGGTTGTCACTTGAGGGCATAGGCCGTGTTTCGGAATCCGCCGATAAGTATTATCGATACCTTAACATCGTCAACCAGGGTGAGAAGGCGGAATATGCTTATCAACGTCTGATTAAATGGGGACATATTAAGTAATTAATCGTTAATTATATGACCAAACACACGCAACATTACAACAGGTACGGTTCAGATTACTGGAAAAATCATAGGTGCCTGTCCTGCGGTACAACCGAAAATCTCGGAAAGCGGAAGTATTGCTCTATCGACTGCCGTCAGAAATTACGATATACCCTTAACATGAGAACCGGACTGCTCAAGGCGTTGAATACCCGCTATGCGTCCTTCTATTTTACCGACGAATCAATTGTCATGGATGTTATTCTATTTAATGGCAAGGAAATTTTCAGCTTCATCTACCCGCGTTCTTCAAACAGAAAACCTGCTGAAGATTACATCAACATGTCGGATTTATTGGGTAATGAGTGGTGGGCGGAGAAAAAAAGGACGAATCGTCACTATCTGGCCACCCGGTGTTTGCTTAAAAAGGCCAGGCGTCGAAAATCATTACATCATCCGGCCATGCCGAT
>JARRRC010000461.1:0-3821 GCA_037381105.1 Desulfobacterales bacterium | reverse complement strand
CTGCGACCGAAGGTGAACTGCAGCTTGCCGTTGGCATCGGTAACCACGATCCGGCTGTTGACCCCGTCCACCAGATAAATACGGCCATTGGGTCCGATGGCGATATCGCTGGGCTGGTCAACCCCCGCCGGCGCGATAGATTCTATAACCATGCTTTGGAGGCACCGCATTGCCAGGAGCCGGCCGGCCGGCATCAGCAGCATTATGACCGCGGCAAGTGCCGCGAGAATATGTTTATATCTAGAAGTCATCTCAAATGCTTACGGCTGCATGTTCTCTTTGAACAGATCGGGCAGATAGAACTCATCATATTTGGTAATGATGCCGACAATATTCAACTCTTCGATATCCACGGTTCGCTTGGGGGAGAACCCCAGTGCTTTGAAATCAAGAATGCCCTTGCTCGAATGGCAGGCTTGGCAGGGCAAACCCTTGGGGAGCGTATCCACATGGAACCGTTTGGTCTCTTCTTTCCTTTTTTCGGGAGTGAGCTGATCCCGGATCTTTACAAAATCTTTTGCCATGGAAGCGTCCTGCATGTACACGATGGGCGTCAGCTTTCCGTTTTTTTCATAAAAGGGGGCGATTTTTGAAAAATGGGGATTGACCATTTCCAGTTCGCCGGTTTCCGGATTGTAGGAGGTCCCGAAAAAGGGGCCCTTGGGATGCTTCTCCTCCGGTGAGAACCATTTGTATACCACGGTTTCTCCCTCATTTTTCTTTAGATGGCAGGTCTCGCAGGTTAAATAATACGTGTGCATATTCAACATGGCCCGGACCTTTTTTGATTTATTGTGCGGCAGGTTGGTGTGGCAGATATAGCACGTCGGCCGAAGTGCCTCCGGAAGCTGGGAAACAGGGACGATATGGTGAAAATGCTGATGTTCTTCGGCTTCTTTGTGTTTTTTGAGTACCACCTGTGCGGGCGATTCTTTTTTCTGGAACTTTTTCATCAGCGGTATCAGCAGCCCGGGCCCCCGGCTGGAGAAAGCCAGATGATTCAATACGCCGGCTGCCACGAACAGTATGATAAGCCAAACGAAAATGCTGATCAAATAAACGGATTTGGGATGTTTTTGTGTTTTGGGACCTCTGATCATTCGGCGCCCCCTTCCTTTTCCGCATATCCCAGTTCGGACAAGAGCGATCGCATGTATTCCCGTTCTTCCGGTATCTCTTCCAGGTTGCGCAAATATTCCAGACGCAGCTATCAGCACAAAACTCCCCCACAGAATGGCCAGGTAATGGAACTTCTGCTTATACATGAATTTTTCCATTTTGGGGCGGTACGGCTCAAGCCCGAGAAAGTATTTGACATCATTGATCAAATCGAAAAGATCCTTGGGCAACGGCACCTGTGTTCTTCTGATATCGAATTCTTTTTTAATGATCTTGTAGACGGTTGATCCCGCAATGGTCAACACATGATACACGCAGGCGCCGATCATGACGTAAGCGGCGGTGCGGTGAATGAGCTGCGCGTTGTCAATGCCGCCGAAAACGGAGATAACGTATGGCGCCCAGAACAAATGGGCATAATGCAAAGGGATTCCGGTGGAGGCGAGGGTGATAAAGGTCGTAAAAATCAGGATGTGCTGGAGCACAATATGCGCCGAGTAGCGGGGAATGTCGCCGTAGGGATTGGATTTGACATGCTTGTAGATATCTCGCGGGATGTTTCCGACCCCCGGTACATAGGTGAAATGATTTCGTCAGTGGAAGCTGTCATTTCGGCTCCTTAATACACATTTTCTCGTCATTTCATTTCTTCTTTTTCCGCCAACTGGTGCCGGATTTAAGTTTCATATTCGCGCCGTCCTTTTTCCGGCGGAACGTTTCCATGAACAACAGCGTCATGAGCCCGAAGACAGTGCCGTACAAAATAATCCTGAGCACAAAGTTGTTGAGGACAAACAGGAATGGATTATGCGGGTCTTCAAGGCTCGGGTGGACTGCGATTTTGACAAAGTACTTGTTGATCTTTTTGTGGCAGTTTTTGCAGGTGGTTTGAAGATTCTTTTCATTGATTGAGGACTTCGGATTGTCGGGTTTGTAAATGTCATGAAGCAGACTCGATGCATAGCAATTGATGCAGTCGGCGGCCCTCTCCGATCCCAGGGTGACCATTTTGCCATGGATCGACTGTTCGTAAGTATTCACCGCAGTCAGCGCCAGCCCGGTAAACCCCAGTTTCTTCATCAATGGAACATTGCCGTGGCAGCCGGCACACAGCGCAACGATTTGCTGCGAAGACCGAGATGTCTTATGGCGCAACCGGTGCATGATATGCCGATAAGCCTGTGTCACTCCTTTTCTCTGATGGCAGTTCAAGCAGCGATCGAGGGTTTTGCCGTAGTCAATCGTTTCGACTCTTTTGTATAGGGGGTTCAAATGACAATACTTGCAATCCGGATCGGACTTCTTCATCAACGGTGAATCTCCGGGTTTAATCGCATGTATGCTGGATTCAAATACAGCGATAATTTTCTTATGGGAAAAATTTTCTTCGGCCCAAGGCGGTTTGATATGGCAGACATTGCCGCAGTTGACTTTCTGCGTCACCGGATCATGGGGAAACTTTTTTATGTAATTGTGACATCCCCGACAGGCTACCTGTCCGTGTAGGCTGTTCAAAAAGATGTGCTCGTTGATATAAAAGTTTTTCACATGGCCGTCTGCACCGATCCGTGCCAGATCAGGATATTTATGACACATGAGACAGTTTTCCTGGTCTGCGGCCTCTGCCCTTGAATAACCGGACAATGAAATGCCCAGGATAAACAGTGATATCATTGCCATCAGGAGATATCGTCGTTTCACCAGATCGGTTTCCTTATTGTCGATTTTTTACTTTGGGTGGCATTCGATGCAAAGGATCCCCGGTAGTCTTTCCCGGTATTTGCTGCCCGCCCCTTTTGCCGCCGGCTTGTTCGCTGCGATGACCCCTTTTTCATGGGGATTATGACAGGTGACACAGGTCATTTTCCCGTCTTTTGCCAGCGGGAGGATGATGTCGAAGTTCTTTTCCATCACTTCCATACGCTTCAGAGCCTTGGCTGGGGGAGGCTTGGCCATATGGTTAAAATCGTCCGGGTGCTTTCCTTTAAACGGATGGCACCGCCTGCAAAGGGTCCTCATGTCTCCGATGAAGGTCACTTCACTGTAGGTTGCGGTTTTTTCAAACGGTTTTTTCTTGTGGCAGTACAGACACATCTTAATGTCAAGCGCGCCATTGGCCTTGATCTGAAGATGCGCGTTCAGCTGTTGATATTTTTTTCTGTCGTGACAGACGTAACAGAAATCCGTTTTCCGGGGGTAGGGCGCTCCCCGCAGCATATACCGGCCGAACAGGCGTTTTACACACTGCCGATAGACATGGTGGCAGGTGTCGCAAGTGAATCTCCCGTTTCGCAGAGGGAAATCGGGCGGTATGGGCAATTTCTGGTCCAATTCCGAGTTAATATCCAGCGGGTGGCAGTAGCCCCGCGACATGCCGCGATGACACCGACAGAGGATCTGGTAGTCGCCGTTGTATTTCAAATAGATATCGCCCCCTTTTATGGGTGTTCGTTCATGGCACAAATCGCAATACTTTCCGGTGTAATGTATGTTGGTAGTCTCAGTGATGACGGTGGTCCCCGTTGTTGATATTACGGCAGGCTTCGTTGTCGGCTTTGTCGTTTTTGGTTCTTTCTGTTCGGGCAGGTAAAGGCAACCCCAAAATAAAAAGATTATGATTAAAAGCGGCAAAAAGATGTATTTGCAGGATTTTAGGGGAATCACGTTGGGGAAAAAGGGTAAAGCCCTGAGAAAAGCGGGCC
>JARRRC010000460.1:2207-3739 GCA_037381105.1 Desulfobacterales bacterium | reverse complement strand
ATGCTCCTTCGGCCATATATGAGCTTGATTATAAAAATCGCAAGTTTATCAGCGTCAATGATGTGGTGTGCGCCTACACCGGATACTCCCGGGAAGAACTCATGCAAATGGATCCTCTTGATCTGTTCACGGAATCCAGCATGAAAATCTATCAGGAACGAATCAAGTCATTGTGTGAAGGCAATGACGTCTCTTCGTCTCAGGAATATGAAATTAGGAAAAAAGACGGGACCACAATATTTGCGATGCTCAATATAAATTATGATCTGGAAAACGGCGTCCCGGCCAGGGCCACGATCATCGCCCATGATATTACCGACCGAAAATTAATGGAGCAGGCCTTAAAAGAGAGTGAAAAAGAATATCGCCTCCTTGCCGAAAACGTCAGGGACGTTATCTGGATCAGGGATATGAACCTGCAACTTACGTTTATCAGCCCATCAATCATGGAACAGCAAGGCTACACCGTAGAAGAGGCGCTGGCCAGATCCCCGGAGGCGACCTGGCCCCCGGATTCTCTCAAGCTTATCAGAAAAGTTCTTGCCGAAGAGTTGGAATTTGAAAAACAGGAGGAAAAAGACCTGTCGAGATCTCGCACCATAGAGGTTGAGGTCAAATGTAAAGACGGCTCGACAATCCGGACCGAAGCCAAAATGTCTTTCCTTCGCGATCAGGACGGACATCCCATGGCAATCATCGGCGTTACCCGTGATATCAGCCAGCGCAGGCATGCCGAGGAGGCGCTGCGGGAAAGTGAGGAGAAATATCGAACGGTTCTGGAAGCAAATCCTGACCCGGTGGTCGTCTACGACATAGAGGGAAAGGTCACCTATTTCAACCCTGCTTTTACCCGCGTTTTCGGCTGGACCCTGGCGGAACGTTTGGGGAAAAAAATGGATGTCTTCGTTCCAGAAGTCGCGTGGAAAGAAACGAAGATGATGATCGATAAGGTGCTGTCAGGAGAAAGGTTCTCCAACATCGAAACCCGCCGGTATGACAAAAATGGCAAAATGATACCGGTGAGCGTCAGCGGAGCCATTTACAAGGATAAGAACGGACGCCCCATCGGCAGTGTTATCAACTTGAGAGATATCAGCCACCAAAAGAAGCTGGAAGCTCAACTTCAGCAAGCGCAGAGAATGGAGTCTATCGGCACCCTGGCGGGCGGCATTGCCCACGATTTTAACAATATTCTTTCTTCTGTGATCGGCTATACGGAATTAGCGATCGAAGACGAAAAGAGAGGAGCATTTCAACAGCAAAACTTACAGGAGGTTTTATTTGCCTGCGATCGGGCAAAAGATCTTGTTAAGCAAATCCTTACATTCAGCCGGCAGGTTGATCAGGAGCATAAGCCGATTCAAGTCAAACCGATCGTAAAGGAAACACTCAAGCTGCTCAGGGCTTCGATACCCTCTACGGTTGAGATCAAACAGGACGTTCAAAGCAATGCATTGATTATGGGCGATTCCATCCAAGTTCATCAGGTACTTTTGAATCTGTTTACAAATGCCGCCCAGGCCATGGAAAAT
>JARRRC010000460.1:0-2152 GCA_037381105.1 Desulfobacterales bacterium | reverse complement strand
GGCCGTGGCATGTCTTCGGATGTTATGGAAAAGATATTTGATCCTTTTTTTACTACCAAAGAAAAAGGCAAAGGTACCGGGATGGGGCTTTCGGTTGTTCACGGCATTGTCCACAGTCATGGGGGTAAAATAAATGTATACAGCGAGCCGGGAAAAGGCTCTACCTTCAAAGTGTATCTGCCGGTCATCACGAGTCGTTTCAAGCCGGAAAAAAAGATCGAAAAACCCGTTCCTACCGGAACCGAAAGAATCCTTTTCATTGACGATGAACCGGCAATTATGAAACTGGGAAAACAAATTCTCGAGTCTTTGGGCTACGATGTTTCAACAAGAAACAGCAGTATCGAAGCCTTAGAACTCTTCAAGGAGAAAAAGGAGCATTTTGACCTTGTAATTACAGATATGACCATGCCCCATATGACGGGCGAAAAGCTGACAGAAAAACTTTTGCAAATAAGACCGGACATTCCGGTAATACTCTGCACCGGTTTCAGTTCTTTAATCGATGAACCAAAGGCTTTGAGCATGGGCATCCGGGCATTTATCTCGAAACCTATCTTAAGACGGGAAATGGCCGAAGCCGTCCGAAAGGTGTTGGACGGAAACAGGCGAAGCTGAAAGCTCAAAGCTCAAAGGACAAAGGTGAAAGGGTTAAGGATCATGGATTGAAGAATTTAAGGGTGAAGCCATAGTCTGCTATTGCGAGCCATTAATAACGCAGCAGATGGAAGCCTCCGCTCGCCCTTTGGGTGAAAATTAATGAGAAAAAAAGATTCTCATCCAATAAATAATTGAAAGATTCTCATTAATTTTCATGCAAAGTTCAAGTCATTTTTCGTCCATGAAAGGATATCGATAATTTTTCGGCGGCACAAAATTTTCTTTCAGGGTTCGCGGGCTTACCCAGCGGATCATATTTATCCAACTGCCGGCCTTGTCATTGGTGCCGCTGGCGCGTCCGCCGCCAAAGGGCTGCTGTCCCACCACGGCACCGGTAGGCTTGTCATTGATGTAGAAATTACCTGCGGCATTTACCAGGATCTTTTCCGCCTGACAAATAGCATATCGGTCTTTGGCAAAAATTGAACCGGTCAGCCCGTACGGCGAGGTTTGATCGCATATGTGCAGTGTTTCTTCATAGGCACTATCCTCGTAAACATAAACCGTCAACACCGGTCCGAAGATTTCCTCTTCCATCGTTCTGAACCGGGGATTGGTGGTTACCGCCACCGTCGGTTCAATAAAGTAGCCTGTTTTATCGTCATATCCGCCGCCGGAAATAATTTCGGCATCATCCGCCTTTTTGATATCATCGATATATTCGGCAATTTTATCAAAAGCTGCCTGATCTATCACCGCGTTCATGAAATTGGTGAAGTCTTCCACATCACCCATTTTAATCGTTTTCAGCTCACTGAGCATATAGTCCTTCAAATCAATCCAGATGGATTTTGGAATATATGCCCGCGAAACCGCCGAGCACTTCTGTCCCTGGTATCCAAACGCACCGCGAATCAAAGCGGTTCCCAGCTCCTCAATACCGGCGCTGTGATGTGCGAACACAAAATCTTTGCCGCCGGTTTCGCCCACGATGCGCGGATATCCTTTGTAATTTTTGATATTATTACCGACTTTTTTCCACATGTTCCGAAATGTTGCCGTGCTGCCGGTAAAGTGAATGCCTGCCAAATCAAAAGCATCGAGCGCCGGATCGCCCACCGCAGCACCGGAACCGGGAATAAAATTAATCACACCGTCCGGAAGACCGGCTTCCTGAAAAAGCTTCATTATATAATAGGCGGAATAAACCGCGCTGGATGCGGGTTTCCAAAGGGATACATTTCCCATAATTGCAGGCGAGGAAGGCAGATTACCGGCGATAGAGGTAAAATTAAAAGGCGTCACCGCAAAAACAAATCCTTCCAGCGGACGATATTCCATCCGGTTCAAGGTGCCCGGCGGAGAATACTCCGGCTGTTGCCCAAAGACCTGCACGGCATAATAAGAATTAAAGCGTAAAAAATCAATTAGTTCTGCTGAAGCGTCGATCTCCGCCTGAAAGACGTTCTTTCTTTGTCCTAACATCGTAGCTGCATTCAGCGTCGACCGCCAGGGGCCTGCCAATAAGTCTGCTGCTTTGATGAATACCGAA
>JARRRC010000459.1:0-4645 GCA_037381105.1 Desulfobacterales bacterium | reverse complement strand
CGCGTATCCCGTACCGATAACGATGATGTCCGGTGAAGCGTTCAAAACATCTTTCATGTCGTTCACATCCAGCCGGTGACCTGTTTTGCGCCACCAATTATCCACGACCTGACCCTGTATAATCTTAAGATCCTGATTATAGCTTATATTATTAACGATTATGCGACCGTTTGCATATTTTTCGATCATGATGATTTCCTTAAAAAAATGCCGATTATAGATAATATCGAAAAGGACGGTAACCGCCGTCCTTTTCGATATTTATCTCAGAACACAGGCTGTAGGCTAGTCTTCTTCCCATTCAATACATTCGGCAGGACATGATTCCATGGCTTCTTCAATGCAGTCCTCCGGACCGCCTTCGGGAAGGATGACTTCCGCCTTCTCTTCATCCTCATTAAATGCAAATACTTCCGAACACAATTCCACACATGACTCACAGCCCATACATTCTTCGGTTTCGATGACAACTCGTCTTCCCATTTTTCACTGCTCCTTTATAATATTATATCGTTTGATACCGTTTAAACGGAACCGAAGCATAGAATAAGATTGTTTAGATAAAAATCAAGTGTTCGGTAGGATTGAACGCTTACATGGAAGAGAAAAATTTAAAGCAGTCGGTATTGTTGCCGGAGCGCAAGGTCTCCGAGGACAAGTGCCGCCATAGATTCGACAATCGGCACTGCTCGAGGGACCACACATGGGTCGTGACGTCCCTTGGCTTCCAATATTGTTTCATTCCCCTCGAAATCTGATGTCATCTGAGGCAAACCGATTGTAGACGGTGGTTTAAATGCTGTTCGGAATACAATCGGTTCTCCGTTGGTAATTCCGCCCTGGACGCCCCCGCTGAAATTTGTCGTGGTACCCAGCCGACTTCCTTTTAAAACAAAGGGGTCATTATGCTGTGACCCGAACATACGGGTGCCGGCAAAACCTGAACCGATTTCAAAACCCTTGGTCGAAGGTATGGAGAGCATCGCTTGGGCAAGCTTGGCTTCCACTTTATCAAATACCGGTTCACCCCAACCCGCCGGCACATTCCGGCATACACACATAATTATTCCACCGATCGAATCGTTTCGTTCCCGAATATTGTCAATGAGACGTATCATTTCATCGGCCGAAATCCGGTCTGGACAGCGCACAATCGTTTGATCAACCTCTTCCCTTGAAATTATGTCTCCATTAATAACGGACGTCTCAATTTCACCGACAGACTGCACCCAGGCAACAATTTCTATGCCGAATGTTTCGTATAAAAATTTATCGGCGATTGCACCTGCCGCAACCCGACCCACCGTTTCACGGGCGCTGGATCTGCCGCCGCCGCTGGCCGACCGGATGCCGTATTTTATCTGATAGGTGTAATCTGCGTGAGACGGACGCGGAATCGATCCCATGGTTTTATAGTCATCCGGTCGCTGATCCTTGTTGGCGACAAAAAGGCCAATGGGCACTCCGAGCGTTTTCCCGTTTTCAACGCCGGATAAGATGGTCACTCGATCGGTTTCTTCCCGTTTTGTGGTCAATTTGCTCTGTCCCGGGCGCCGGCGGTCAAGCTGTTTCTGAATATCTTCTTCGGAAAGATGTATTTTGGCAGGACAGCCGTCAAGAACCGCTCCCACTCCGTTGCCGTGGGATTCACCAAAGGTCGTTACCCTTAAAATGGTTCCGAATGAACTGGACATCATTAAAATCCTCTTATTTTAAATACATGTAAAAAATGGAAACAGGAGTAATATTCTTCACTTTCAAAGCGTTAGCATATGCGGCCGAAATCTTCAAATATTAAATTGATTGAAGTTTGGAACATAAATGGTTTAATCTAAATCATGTCCATCCATAATCTACATTTATGGATGGAAACCGGCTCAGGGAACAAATGTTCTTGCCTTTGGCTCAAATTCTCATACTCTATTTCTAAAATGATCCGGATTGCCTATTTCATAACTCCCCATGGCTTTGGTCATGCAGCCCGCGCCTCGGCGGTAATGGACGCTGTTCGTGAAGCGGTTCCTTCTGTTTCATTTGACATCTTTACCACTGTTCCCCAATGGTTTTTCGAGGACTCGCTTTCCAGTCCGTTTGAATACCACAAATTTCAAAATCCCCTATAGCCGAGATCAATGCGGAATCAAAGGGGATTTTTTAAAACAGCGCACATGCCGCCTTGCGATCTGCGATATCTCTCCCATTGGAATCTCCGTTGCGGCCGGAGCAGGGATACCTTCCGTTCTAATAGAAAACTTCACATGGGACTGGATTTATGAAGATTTTATACCAGCGAATGTTCGTATGCGTCGCTTTGTGGAATTTTTTCAGGAAATATACCGAACAGCCGACTATCACATCCAGACCGCTCCGGTTTGCAATCCCAACTCTGCTTATAGGACCATCGCACCCGTCAGCCGAAAGGTTCGGTTATCATCCGTTCGGGTGAAAGAGATACTGGGCGTCTCACGAGAAAAGAAATTCGTTTTGCTGACCACCGGCGGTGTGAGAGGAAAATACCGGTTTTTGAAAAACCTTTCGGGGATCCATGAAATTTGTTTTGTTATCCCCGGCGCAAGTGATTCCTTCGAACAGCACGGCAATTTAATTCTCCTGCCGTACCGTTCCGGTTTTATTCATTCGGATTTGGTTAACGCCTCGGATGCCGTAGTCGGCAAGGCCGGTTACAGTACCATTGCCGAAATCTATCAGGCCGGAGTTCCCTTTGGCTATGTGCCTCGATCGAATTTTCGAGAAACAGGAAAACTGGTTTCATTTATCGAAAAAGAAATGAAAGGATTTCCTATCAGTAATGAGGATTTCCAGGCCGGCAAGTGGGTTCCTAAGATATCAGAATTATTGAGTTTTCCCCGTATTCAGCGTCATAATTGTAATGGATCTCATCAAGTTGCCAACATGATAAGGGATATTTTAATCTAAACGGGCACTTCAAATTTTAAAAGGGGAAAAAAATAAAAATGGCTAAACTATTTTTGATTTTGGGCAGCATTAATATGGCCGTGGCCGTGACAATGGGAGCATTCGGGGCACATTCTCTTAAAACTAAAATTTCTGAAGGTATGCTTTCCGTATTCCAAACGGCGGTTCAATATCATTTTTATCATTCTTTGGGATTATTGATTGTCGGGTTGCTGACAATATATTTTCGACCTGAAAAATATCTTGAGATTGCAGGGTGGATCATGTTTCTTGGAATCATATTGTTTTCAGGGAGCCTTTATGTATTGAGTACAACTAATACGAGATGGTTAGGCATGGTCACTCCTTTTGGAGGAATTGCTTTTGTAATATCCTGGGTATTTATTGCAATTACCGTCTGGAAATGGTGATAATCACAGTACCTTTCATTTTCAATGGGATGTTTTTTGAATTGTAATGTTTTTGTTAAATCCTATCAACCTTGTCTCGTTTGGCGGATAAGTGTGTTCGCGAAAAGCTTATGGGGCAAGATACGTAAACAGGTCAAGACTCGGGAATACTGGCGGGTGTTTTTTCTTGGGAACTTGCGCCTGAGCACAGTAAAGGAAAGCAGTCCCAGCTCTATCATGCTCTCCCGGAAACTCAGACTGACACCCATTTCCTTCGCGGTTCCGCTTACCACGGCGGTCAGCACCAGGATCCGTCGCACCACAGCGATAATACCGACCACCAGAACCGGTTCAACTTGGAGCACGCCCACCTTGAGAAAGCTCAAAGTGGTGTAGACAATCTGGGCGATCATGAGGGTCAGAAGGGAGCGGTCGAAGAGCTTAATGGTCGCGGAAGGAAAGTGTCCCGCCATATAAAGAGAAAAACCCTCCCATATGGTGAAGACAATGAATATCGCCGCGGTGAGGATCAGGACGACCCCCACGGTCCAGTAAATTCCGCGCTCTGCCCGTTCGGCCCAAAAGAGAGATTTTTGTTCCAAAAGGTATACCTTTCACTAACTTCGGTTTGCCCGGCCGGAGGTCCCGGCTGAGGATATTTAGAATGCATGAAGAATAGTCTAATAGAATTCCATCAAAACTTTTTATCATCTTAGTCGAAAAGAAGTCAAGTTTCACTCAAAAATGCCACAATGTAAATTTCTGCTTTAAGAGAGACTTTTTATGGACATACAACAGTGTCAGAATTTGTTTGAACTGAAATTCTGAGATATAAAATCGAATTTCAATTTCTACATTTGAATTGGATATCCAGCATTTCTCCAAGCTTCAACACCGCCTTTGAGTACCTTTACGTTCAAGAAACCTTCTTTCATATAATTCACTGCCTGACCGACAGCACTTTCTTCATTGCCTCATGCTCAATAAAATATAATCTCTTGGTCTTGCCCTAAAGCAGAAACTTTTGATTTAAACTCGGCCAGTGAAATTGCGCCTTCCAGATTAAATTTCTTAAATTTCTGATCATCATCATATGCGCAGACAAGGAGTGCTGATCCTTCATTAACCTTTTGCCTGACTTTTTCTACAGAAATACGTATGGGTTCAGACATTTTTCAACTCCTTATCCTTATTTTTATTTTTTATGCTCGTCGCAATCAAAGTTATCCGATGATGCACCGTCTTGAACGGCTGCCGCTTTCCCGAGCAGCACTTTGATAACAGTTATGCCGTTCTTTAACACTGTCAGACCCAATGTC
>JARRRC010000458.1:0-3787 GCA_037381105.1 Desulfobacterales bacterium | reverse complement strand
GTTAATATTTGATGCACAATTCATATAAATAACATACAAGGCAAGGATAAAAATTGAACATAGCCTGTAATATATCGTAACCACTCCATTTCAATAAACTTGCCTTATCTTGGGCGTTCCTATGAACTTCAAAAAGATAGGATCCTATTTGGTCGAAAATCAAACCTGTGATCAACAGGTTATCGAAGCGGCCATAGAAAAACAGATCACCCTTGAAAATGAAGGGATATATAAACCCATCGGCCGGATCATTATGGAAAACAATGATCTGATCGCCAAGGACCTTCGCTCCATTCTTCAGCGCCAGGGTGAGGACATGCTCCGTACGGTGTCTATTTTTAAAAATCTGCCTGCAGAATTAATCGCAAAAATCGCCGAAGTCGCCGAATACCGTGCTATACCCAAGGGCACTACTATCATACATCAAGGGGATCAGGGGGATTCCTTCTATCAACTCATTTCAGGTTCAGCCCGCGTTTTCAGGATATCCGAAGATGGTATTGACGTCACCCTGAATATCATGGGGCCCGGAGAAAGCTTTGGCGAGATGGCACTGTTGACCGGCGAACCCCGTTCCGCATCTGTTAAAACTCAAGAGCCATGCGGTCTTCTGGTAATTTCAAAGCAGGCCTTTGATCAACTTTCATCTGAAATTCCGGAATTTTCACTGGCACTCTCCAAAATCCTCTCCAACCGGTTGAACAGAGGGGGTGTTGAACTCGTTAATGTATCGGCCACTGAAAAAGCATACCAGCGATTTATTTCCAAACAAAGCTTTGGAATTGAACCGAAGTTGATCGGCAGAAGCAGGGTACTTAAACGTCTTCAGGATGAGATAAAGGCCGCGGCTCTAAATGACAGGCCCGTGTTGGTTCTGGGAGAATCCGGAACCGAAAAAGGCGATGTGGCCGGGCTGATTCACTGGAACAGTCGAAGAAAGGAAGGCCCTTTCTTATCCATCGACATCAAGACCGTCAGCATCGGTAGAAGCGTTGATCGACCCAAAAAGCTTGATCCCATTCGTCTTGAACTTGCTCAAAGCAGTGCTCTTTTTGGGCATGCCAAAGGCACGTTGTCTTTTGCACCGGAAAGGCGGCTGGGTTTGTTCCAGATCGGAGATGGCGGCACAGTAGTTCTTGAGAATATTGAAAGTTTGACAGACAGCGTTCAGAACAAACTGGTCGATTTTATACAACACGGCCGTTTTAAGCCTTCAGGCGACCAGACGTTTTTACATTCCTCGATCCGCGTTATGGCAACAAGTTCCGTTGATCTTAACCAACGGGTTCAGGAGGGCACATTCAATAAACACCTCCTCGACATATTAGGAGAGAGTCAAATCCTGACTGTGCCGCCGCTCAGAAAGCGAAAAAAGGATCTCCGTCTGCTTACCGAACATCTGATAGAACACTACAGCAGTCAGTCCGGTAAATCCATTACCGGCATTGACCTCGACGCTTACAAAAGCATCATGGCCTATGACTGGCCGGGCAATACCGATGAACTCGGAGCGGTTATCCGCCGGGGTGTAAATCTTGCTCAGAACAGCCTCCTGATCCCTGAAGACATCCTCATCGGCACGGCACCCACGGTCACAGAAAGATATCTTTTGAATGTCGATCGAATCCGCCGATTATTTCAGAGCCGCGCTTTCCCGGGCTTGGCCCAATTGCTCGCAGCTGTTTTCTTTATTCTAATCATTTACCTGGGTCTTTTCGGCACCCAGGCTCCCACTCACAATGTTTCTCTTGAATTAACATGGGGGCTATGGGAACCTTTGGTCATTTTGAGTGGTATCCTGGCTGCCAGAATATGGTGTGCTGTCTGCCCGGTAGGGGCTTCAAGTACGATCATAAGCCGCAAATATGGTTTAAACCGCAATGTTCCTTCTTTTATCCGTAATTATGGGAGCTATCTGGCCATTGCCGGCATTGCCGCCATCTTCTGGTCCGAAGTGGTTTTCAATATGCCGTTTTCTCCCCGGGCTACGGCGATATTGGTTTTGTCAATCTCCGCCCCGGCACTTATACTTGCTCTGGTTTACCGGCGAAGGGTCTGGTGCCGCTTTCTTTGCCCCCTCGGCAAATTAGTAGGATTTTTATCGAGATGTTCGATTGTGGAATTGCGCGCCAATCAAAATATATGCAACAACGACTGCACGGAGAACAGCTGCTATGTCGGTAAAGATCAACAGGAAGGTTGCCCTGTTTTTGAAGCGCCGTTTATACTGCATAACAACCAGGATTGCATCCTCTGCGGAAATTGTGTAAAAAACTGTGCCAATCAGGTCCCGGCCCTCAATCTAAGGATACCTGGACAAGAGCTTTGGACTTTTCGCAAGCCGGATCTAACAATGGCGCTTCTGGTCTCCGTCATTATGGGGACCCAGTTCTTTCGGGGCATGGAAAAAACCGGTTATTTCCATGGATATGCTTTCGCACAGATTCAACCGTGGATTTTTTATTCGGTGCTAATGGTAATATCAACTTCCCTGGCGTTTCTATTTATTAAAATATCCGGGAATGCGGTTTTGGGTTTTGAAAATACCTCTCCCAGAACAGCCTCGAATCTTTTTGCCTATAGTCTTGTTCCGATGGTGGTTATTTTTGAGTTGAGTTTCCATTTTGAAAGAATGTTAAGCCGAGGCACCCAGCTATTTCCCACAATGGGCAGGCAGATCGGGGTTGATTTGAATTTCCTGATGGCAAGCATGAGTCCCTGGTTGATTAAATTTTATCAGACAGCGTTTATTCTAATCGGAGTGTTCGCTTCGAAAGCCGTTCTGACAAATCTTTCTCGCTCACGCCGAGAATCTTCTTTGACGAGCCTTTCCTTCCGTCATCAATGGCCTATACTGTTGCTCGCTTTGGTGTATATTAGCCTATTCTGGGCTGGATAAAGAATATTTCATAAATTTTTTCGAGAAGTTATTATCTTTAGAAGTGGTTATAAAACCTTTTCTATATCTTTCATTCGCCTCCCTCCCCGATGGACAAAAGATGAGACCTGAGATTTGCTTTCTTTCCTTCCAGACCGATCTTTTTTCGTATATTTTTTCGATGAGTTTCGACTGTCCTCGGTGATACATTCATCAACCCGGCAATCTTTTTGGTGGTATCGCCATGTCTGATCCGGCTTGCAACTTGTATTTCCGTAGGCGTCAGGTCGAAATATTTCAGAGAAACTTCATGGGTAAATGAAGAGATAATTTCATTCAGATTCGACTCCACAATACTTAATAAAGACCACTGTTGAATATTCAACTCTGTTTCTTTAATTTTTTCCAAGTAGGGATTAATCAGTCTTTTTACATTAGCCAGGACATTTTCAGCAATTTTGGCTTTGTCCGCATCTCTTTTCTTCAATAAAACCTTCAAGGCTGTATTTATTTCTTCAAGGCTCTTTCTTTTGATTTCCAAGTCAATTGTTCGTTCCTTCAATTCACTATGCGCTTTCTTCAATGCCTCCTCTGATTGTTTACGCAGGGTAACGTCACGATCAATTCCGGTAAAACCGGTCAGGTTTCCCATGCTGTCAAGAATCGGTTCGGCGATCGTCTCTAAATATCTT
The DNA here is from genome assembly GCA_037381105.1 of Desulfobacterales bacterium. Classification (GTDB taxonomy): domain Bacteria; phylum Desulfobacterota; class Desulfobacteria; order Desulfobacterales; family UBA11574; genus UBA11574. The sequence continues at coordinate 217 of JARRRC010000458.1, read as the reverse complement.
ATCGATTTATCCCTGTGTTGCCAGCGTACGACAGTCCCTTTCCATCCTCTTTTCTGCTCTTTTGCGTTTTGGAACCACCTCTGAACGTTGCTTTGGTCTTCAATAACCATCAGATTGAAGGCTGATTTACCCAATATATCCTGAACCTCATACCCTAGAATTTGTTTCACGGCCCGGTTAGAAAATGTATGACAACCTTCCTCGTCGCATATCCAAA
>JARRRC010000457.1:0-3254 GCA_037381105.1 Desulfobacterales bacterium | reverse complement strand
TTCATTAAGCTGTCGGGACCAAACCTGATGACCGTAGTTTTATCCCGCGGCGTCGATCTGATCGTTTCTACCGAACATGATCATGAACACCATGGCCATAATAAAAAAGATGCAACGATATCAAAAAATGAACCGGTCGTTGCCAATCCGCACATTTGGCTTGACCCCGTGATTGCAAAATCGATGGTCAAAAAAATCACGGCCGCTCTCAGCAAGGTTGATCCCCGGCATTTAACATATTATAATGAGCGAAGCCGGCATTACTTAAAAGAACTGGACAACCTCGACCATCTGATCGCAGCGACGACAGCCGGTTTTAAAAATAAAAGATATGTCGCTTTTCACGCGTCCTGGGCTTATTTTGCCCGGCAGTACGGTCTTGAATCCGCCGGTGTTATTGAAGCCGCGCCGGGGAGGAATCCGACACCGCTTCAGATTGAAAATATTATAGCGGCCATCAAACAATATCATATTCGCGCCGTATTCGCCGAACCCCAGCTCAATCCCCGTGCAGCTATAATCATTGCAAAAGAAGCTCATGTTAAGGTGCTTTTGCTCGACCCTCTGGGCGGTCCGAATTTACCTTACGGAAATACTTATGTGGATCTCATGATGCATGATTTAAACATATTAAAGGAGGCCATGGAGTGAACCATATGTCCATCGATCCGGAAAACAAACCAAAGCCCATCGTCGAACTGAATGACGTATGGGTGGCATACGACGGCAAATGGGTTTTAAAATCCATATATTTTAACTGCTATGCCGGCGAAATATTCGGTATTGTCGGTCCCAACGGAGGGGGAAAAACCACGTTGCTCAATGTCATTCTCGGACTTGTGACCCCTCAAAAAGGTTCGGTTCGGTTGTTCGGAAGCAAACCCGACAAAAACAGCCGGCTGGAAATCGGATATCTCCCTCAGATTTCCCATGCGGATCGATCTTTTCCGGTCGCCGTCCTCGATGTGGTTCTCATGGGTCTTTATAATCGTATCGGCCTTTTCAATCGGCCCAACCGTCACAGTAAAGAAATTGCTATGGAACTGTTATCCCATGTCAACATGGCCGACCATGCCAGAAGACCCTTTGCCGTCCTGTCCGGCGGGCAGCAGCAGCGGGTCAACATCGCCCGTGCAATGGCATCCAAACCGAAACTTTTGATCTTGGATGAACCTTCCACCGGTGTCGACAGTGTCGCTCAGGAAGATTTCTATGAATTACTGGCAAAATTCAGAAATGCGCAGGGCATATCCGTCATCATGGTGTCCCACGACATCGGTGTCATTACCTCCCATGCAGACCGGGTGGCATGCCTGAACGTTCAGCTTCACTATCATGATGAGCCGGATTCCTGTTTTTCCACCGAAATCACCAAGAAAGTCTTTGGAGAAGACCTTAAAGTCATTGTCCATGATTCGAAATGCGCAACCTGTTACCGCAGACATCAAAACCATGATTGATATGTTCAATTTTGAATTCATGCAAAATGCCTTTTTGGCCGGAATGATGCTCGGCTTTGTTCTGGCGGTTGTTTCGTTTTTCGTCGTGTTGCGTCGAATGTCCTTTATCGGTGTCGGCGTGGCACATTCGGCTTTTGGCGGTGTGGCATTGGGCGCGCTTTTAGGCATATCCCCCACATTGACCGCCATCGGTTTTGCCGTGGTGGTATCCAATGCCATCGGCTATATCGGAAAAGAGGAACGAATCAGCACGGATACCGCCATCGGCATATTTTTTCCTTTGGCAATGGCTCTGGGGGTAATTTTTATCAGTTTGTCGGATCAATACAATGCCGATCTTTTTGGGTATCTTTTTGGAAACATTCTGGCAATTACCCGGCAGGATTTGATTGTCATCGCCGTGCTTGGAGGACTGGTGCTTCTCTCAACGACGATGTTTTTCAAAGAATTGCTGTTTGTTGCCTATGATCGGGAAGTGGCCTTTGTCAGTGGAATGCCGGTGACCTTTCTGGATCATTTTTTCTTAACCATCCTCGCCTTTTCCGTGGTGATCAGCATAAAAATTATCGGCATCATTCTTGTTTCCGCACTCCTGGTGATTCCCGGAGCAGCCGCTTCCCAAGTCACCCGTCGCTATGATTCCATGATCACTCTTAGCATACTCATTGGGCTGGTATCCACCGGCGGTGGTCTAATCATATCCTATTTTGTCAACCTGCCGGATCCGCAAGTAATCAGTCTCGATCCATAAATGGTCTTTAGGAATATCCGAGATATTTCGAGGATTGGACGTCTTGGCCCCCGAGACCATTGAGTCCGAAAGGAAGTGTTAAAACCGCTTCTACGAATTTTCGGCGAACAAGAACGAGATGGTGTTTCGTCCTTTTTCTTTTGAAAGATACATCGCCTGGTCAGCCCTCTTGATAAACGTAGACAGCGATTCCTTAGGAGAATATTCCGTGACACCGATACTGATGGTGATATTTACGGCATTTCCGGGTTCAGGGAAAAATCGTTCGAATTCCACAACGGTTTTAATCCTGTGGGCAACATTTTTAGCCTCTTCCGCAGTGGTTTCCGGAAGGATAATCGTAAATTCTTCGCCGCCGTATCTGAAAGCGGAATCCATTGTTCTCAGACACGACGTAATGATCTGACCCAGCCTGATTAGAACTTTGTCGCCTTCAAGATGGCCGTAAGAATCATTGTAGATTTTGAAGTTGTCAATATCCAGCAGCAAAAGTGCCAGGGGGTGGCCATAACGACTGCACCGGTCTATCTCTATTTCCAGCAGATGATAGAAGTGCCTTAAATTATATAACTTGGTAAGACCATCCGTTATTGCGAGATTCTCAAGTTTACTGAGGATACGGTTGCGTTCCTTCGTGAGTCGTCGTTCTTTTAATACCCTTTTCAATCTCAGCAACAATTCCTCGAAACGAAACGGTTTAAAAACAAAATCGCTGGCGCCTTTATGAACGGCTTCTTCATATGAATAATTTTCACTGTAGCCGGTCATTACAATGACATCAATATCGAAATTTTGTTTGATTTCGTGGGTTAACTGAAGACCATTTTTACCGGGAAGCATAATATCGGTGATAACAATATGGATATCTCCCGTTTTTAATATCTCAAGGGCCTCTTCCGCACTGGCGGTGCTTGAAACATGGTATCCCTGCCTTTCAAAGCATTCGTGAATCGAGTCTCTAATGGCGGCATCATCTTCAACGACTAAAATGTGGTCATCCATATTTTCAATCTCATTTTATTTCATCAAAATGATATATCGAC
>JARRRC010000456.1:2342-3785 GCA_037381105.1 Desulfobacterales bacterium | reverse complement strand
AACGATTGGCCGAAGGGCTGTTCTGCCAATCGTTAATCATCACGAGATAAAAAAGGGGAGACAAATCTGTCTCCCCTTTTTTAGTCAAATGAATCCGTTTATCCGAATTTACTTCCTGCCCGAATACTCGTTATATGCCATGGCTACGGTGCGATAAACAAGATGGGCCAGTTTTGAAAACGGCAAAAACGCAAACAGATTAAAAACAAAAATCAGATGAATAAAGTACATCACGTACGTCAAACCGGCCATGCCGGCAAGCCGTGTCGCCTGGGTTAATATGCCGGTCACGCCCAGCCCCAATACCAGTCCCAGCAGATACCAATCTTTGTAACTGGTCGTTTGATCTGTTTTCGTCAGGCGGTTTTTAATGAGTAAAGCAGCCCCGATGACCAGGGCCACTCCTGAGACGTTTGCCAGCCACTTCACCGGATTCAATTGTGAATAGGGCCCATGCTGCTGAAAGACATAAAGCACCACAAAGAAAATAGAAGTGACGACAAAAAGCCCCACAAACGACCAGAACACCATGAGATGGGCGGTGGCACGTTCCTTATTTTCAGAACATTCCGAAAACTTGTCGTGCTTGAGTATGGTCGGCAATACTCTCCCTAACGCCTTGATGAATCCGCCGAATTCGAGTGTTTTATTCTCTGTCTTTCCTTCCATGACGGCATTTTCATGAATGTCGCTGATAAACCGTTTCAACCCCAGGGCAAAAATCACCACCACCCAGATCGCCAATGGAATAAAAATCATATCCACCAGCCATGTGGAAAAAAACAGGTGATGGGCAATTCCGTGCTCACCCAAAGGGGGTGAAAAATTGAGAAGGCCCGTGGCAAGACCCAGGACAATAAAAATGAGCACTGGAACTCCGATAAGAATGGGGAGTTTTTTGGGATAGTTCACGACTTTCCTCAACGGTTTGGGCGCCGCATAATCTGCAATGGCATAGGAACGAATCGCCCCCAGCACCTCTCCCGGTTTTGCGCCCCGGGGGCATTTGGCCGTACAGTCTCCACAATGATGGCACAGCCAGATGTCCGGATTGCCCACCAGTTTATCTTTTAATCCCCATGATGCGGCAATCATCTCTTTTCGGGGAAAAGGCTTTGTGTCCGGAGAAATGGGGCAAGCCACCGAGCAGGTAGCACATTGAAAACACTTTTTCAAGGTATCGCCCCCAAGCCCGATGATCTCCTTGATAAAGTCTACATCAGGCTCCACCAGGTATTTGTCTGTCATATGAATACCTCCTGTAATATTGAAGATTGAAGATTGACGATTGGTGAATTCGCCGCCAATCTTCAATCAAGCACCAATCAATCCCTAGAATCCTTTAAACGGGTTCGGGCCGAGTTCTTCCACGCTTTCCACAAAATCGTTAATCATTTTCGGAAGCTTGTCATAGTCATCAATGGCGACTTCGAACTGGGTCAC
>JARRRC010000456.1:0-2232 GCA_037381105.1 Desulfobacterales bacterium | reverse complement strand
GTCCGCAAGCTCACTCCCTTTGACAAAGTGGCACTGGTAGTCATCCCCATGCTTGCAGCCTAAAAGAAATGCCCCGTCCATACCCTGAGCAAGGGCGTCTTTAATCCAGATCACGTTCATGGAGCCCAGGCATCGAACCGGAATAAACCGAACATCGGCTGAATACGTCAATCGGTTCAAGCCGGCTATATCAAGCGCCGGATAGGCATCGTTTTCACATACAAACCCCACGATCCGCATAGGGGGCTCTTCATAATCATCTTCGGAAGGCACGCCGATGGACTTGACCATGGAACCGACACTATCGATGTTATAATCGGCAAATCCGATAATTCGCTCGGGGCAGGCTCCCATGCAGGTACCGCAGCGCCGGCAGCGGGCAGGATTCGGCTTGGGCGTCCCTTTTTCATCATCATCAAGGGCACCGAACGGGCATTCTTCCGTACACCGCTTGCATTGAGTACATCTTTGGAAAAAGAAATCCGGAAATGTCATATCACCGGACCGCGGGTGAACAGACACGCCGCGATTGACCGATTCGATGCATTGGATGGCTTTGAGCGTCGCTCCGGTTGCGTCTTCAATGGACTCTTCCATGGTCATGCTGCGTCGAATAGCGCCGGCCGCATAGATGCCGGTTCGCTGGGTTTCATAGGGAAAACAGATGAAATTCGAGTCGCAATATCCTTCAAAAAGACCGATGTCGCGAAAGGCCGGTCCCTGGCGATACGCCATATTGACCACCGGATCGTCAACGGTAACCGGTACCATACCGGTAGCGAGCACCACCATATCAGCCTTGACTTTCAGCTTTTCACCCAGCAGGGTATTGTCGGCTTCAACGATCATGCCGTCACCGTTTTTGGAGACGCCGATGACCTCGCCTTTGGTTAGAAAGATTCCCTCATCCTGCTGGATACTTTTGTAAAAATTTTCCAAAAGACCGGGTGTCCGCATGTGCTGGTAGAAGATATACGCCTTGCCGTCGGTATAATCTTCCCGTACATATTTGGCCTGCTTGAGTGCCACCATGCTGGTCACCGAACCGCAATAATTAAAATCGGCATCGTCTTCGCCTTTTCCCGGAGACTGAACAAAAACAACGGATTTGGCTTCCCTGCCGTCCGAGGTGATGATTTTTCCTTTGGCCGCCATTTCTTCAAACTGGTGATTGGTGACGACATCCGGCAATTCGCCGTACCCCAAATGGGAAAATTCATCCCCTTTGGGTTTATACGGCCGCCAACCCGCGGCAAGGACCACGGCACCGAATTTTTCACCGTTGGGATCGAACTTTAAAATATCAACCCTGCCCTCGTTGTATTCCATAAAGCGTTTATGCTGCGCTTCAACATCCAGCTCCTTTCCGCTTTCATCAAATTTCATTTCTTCAGGAAGCGGATACGGAACATCAAACTCAATCTTTTCACCGGGCTTTTTCAGCGTTACGGTAAAATTGCCGGGCTCCCCGGCCAGACGGGCAACCAGTGTATTCGTTCTAACGGTAATATTATCATAGGACTCAATTTCTCTGATTTTATCTTGTATCGCCGGCGGAACAAGATTCTCATAAGGGTATTCATCCGGCAACTGCTTGCGAACTTTGGCCGCATATCCGCCGAGGGAGGATTCTTTCTCGACGATGGTGACGTCATATCCGGCTTTGGCCGCATCAACGGCCGCCGAGATCCCGGTAATACCCCCGCCGATGACCAGAATTTTTCTGCTTAAGGGTTCCAGCTTGTAGGGTTCCGGCAGCTTGATCTTCTCAACTTTGGCCATCCCCATTTTCAGATAATCTTCGGCCAGCATCTGAAGACGGTCAAAATGGATGCCGTCATCGATCTGGTCCTCGGTCAGCGCCGGAAATTCCGACCTGGGATGGGACCAAACCACCTGTTCTCTTAAATTCACCCGATCGACAATACACCCGTCAAATTTAAATACATCGAAGTTTACGCGACGCGAGCAGGCGGCGATCACCATCGTGTTGATGCCGTTATCGGCAATATCTTTTTTGATGAGTTCAACCCCATCCTTTCCGCATAGAAAAGGATGCGTTTTAACCGGAAGGCCTTCTTCCTCAGGGACCTCGCACAGCACCTCAATATTCAGGGCATCCCCGATGCCGCAACCTGTGCAAATATATACACCATATTTTTTATCCATGGATAACCTCCTACCTCTTCACCAGGGTTTGAATCGCTTTAAGGGCCATACCGGTCGCATTCT
>JARRRC010000455.1:0-2932 GCA_037381105.1 Desulfobacterales bacterium | reverse complement strand
TACGGTTTTGAGCAACTTTGTTTCTTGTGCTTACTCCAATTAAACTGTAACGAATCCCAATACGGACTAGGTTTGATGCATTTGAAGGAATTGTTCAAATTAGGCGGATTCTAAAGAAAGTTGGAGGGGTCGAGAATTATCCCAAGGATTAATATTTTTGGCGGTTTTAGACAAAGGCCTCATAGATGCTTTTTAGAAAAGGCTCGTCCTGAAGAACTTTTAAGATACCTTTCAAAATCAGCTTCCCGATCGCGATCACTGAACGCGACGGCTGTTTTGATATGCCAAGGTTTGTATTTTACTGTATGTGGATTTTTCCCTGAATTATGGTCATTAAGACGTTTTTGCAGAATTTCTGTGAAACCTGTATAAAACTTATCAGCGTTATTTGTTGATTGAAGGATATAAACGTAAAAGAAACCAGATGTGTTTTGATTGGATTCGGATGTCATTTTATAGCAAGCTGGGATTTTATGGCGTACTGAATTTCAGCTTCGAATTTATCTGGTTTTCGAGATCCCTTTTGGTCCGCTTTAGCCAAGGTTAAATTAGTTGGACTCTCAATTGAAAGCGAAAACTGGCGTGCCGAGTCGTAGCTTTGAGCAATCACTGGTTATGCTCGGGTTTGGCCCGTCTTCGATCTTCAATCTACGACGCGGCAGTCTCCGCTTTTCGCTTTTCTCAAAGCGTAGACGAATCCGAGACTTATCGAATATTTATAATAATATCAATAGATTTTAAAAAAATTCACCACATTCGAACCACCCTGCCTTTTTTACAGCCACCGAGCTTATCCGCCTGTGCCTGGTTTTTGTATTTTTGCGTTAGACTATAAATCAGGAGGTAGTATAAGTATTTTGCCAAGAAGAGTCAAGCATACTCATTGGCCAAATTATTGAAACGGGTATATTTGGATAGGTTATCCGTTATTATAGATAGATGAAGATGATCTGACAATACTTTGTAAGTAAAAGCAGTAAAATCTCAAATCTATGTCATAACAGAATTGTATTTGTTACCGACACACACGAAGCTCCAAACTTTCACGACGCTTACACGCATTCAAAAGGTTGGTGAAATTTCTCAAGGTCGGATTTCCTCGGGGACCGATCATTCGACGGATACTTTTTTCATTCTGTTCCAACTCCTCGGCGATAGATGGGATCGCTTCAGTGGCATTCAAGTAATCCCGAATCAATCGTTTTCCAGTGTCAACGTCGCCGTCAAGAAAAGCGTTCGTTGCCTCAACAATGAGTTCTTGGCGGAAATCCGGATCTTGTTTTGCCCGGAGCATTACTGTTTCTTTGAATTTTCGGGTAAGAGGCATTTTAAAAGCCCTCCTTTCTATATTTCCTTTTTCTTCCTTTCTTTGTAATCATTCCATCTCTTTTTTGCCGTCTCAATATCTTTATCTTGGCGCTTTTTTGTACCACCAGCCAGGAGAATCACAACTTTAGGGCCGTCATAGCCGAAATAAACCCTGTAACCTGGACCGAAATCAATTTTTAATTCATAGACACCACCACCCACGCTTTTAGCATTAGAGGTGTTGCCGCTTTCCAATCTCACAAGAGCTGTCGTAACCTTTGCGGCAGCTTGAGCATTGATCCTATTGAACCAATTCTCGAACGGACTCCGACCCTTTTCGTCTAAATATTCTTGTAAATCCATGATTGGTTTCGCTGCACTTTATAGTAACACATATGTTACCATTGTCAACCCTTATTTCATTTTTTATCTTTAACCTTTAAATTTGAACTGCGAAACTGATGTTTATTTTTATTATGATTTTTAATACCCCGCCCGCTTGCGGCGGGGAGAATGGCGGTGTTATAATACCGCCATTATGGAATTAGGCAAAACATCTCATAGTGTATACAAAATTCGCTATCATATGGTGACAGCGGTAAAGTACCGAAAAATTTTACTTAACAGCGAAGTGGAAACATGTATCAAGGAAACCTTAAAAGGGATTTCCGAAAGATACGAAATAATCGTCGATGAAGTTGGCTTTGATCAGAATCATATTCACATTTTTTGTGGAGCGGCTCCAAGGACAGCTCCTTTGCGAGTAATCAGTATAATCAAATCGATTACAGCAAGAAAGATATTTGAAAAATTCCCCAAACTCAAGAAAGAAGAGTTGTGGGGCGGCGAATTTTGGAGCGATGGTAAATATATCGGTACAGTAGGCGAAGCGACATCCGAGAAGACAATAAGAAATTACATCCGAAATCAGAGTTTAGATAAAACAGAAGTCGAGACTCGGATGAAGCAACTCAAATTGTTTAGTATATAACTGGATGTTCAAAATATCACCAGATACCCCGTCCGCTTGCGGCGGGGAGATTCATTTCTCAAATAATGTGTTGTTAACCCGTTTAAGAGAAATATCATGAAACATCCCGGACCCATTCTTGTATCTTTTTATGAAACGATCTTCAATTGGCATCCTATCTCCAACCACAATGCCAGTAAAACATTGTATTTCCGGCCGAGGGTCCAGAAACTGAGAAGGCCGATGCCGAATTCGCCCTGGATACCCTGCTGTTCAAATTTAATTTTCCAATACCTCATTATCGCTGGATTCCACAATGCATGAATGAATCTTAATACTTTGATGCCTGAAAATATGCTCTGATCTTAAAATTCCGGCAGCAGGAGATGGGATGTCTGAAGGTTTGGATGGGTTGATGGATTTATGGATGAAAGGGGCTATAAAACTCCCGCGTCCGATAAACAGCTATAATTTATTGATATTTCTAACTAATTTATTTTGGTATAGAACTCCCGCGTTCGGTATAAAAAAGGCCGCGATATTATTGCATCGTGGCCTACCAGTGACCCACCGTAATATCAGATACTTACGGAGGGTATTCTTATAAGATATTGTTTTTATTAATTAACTTTGGTGGAGGCGGCGGGAGTCGAA
>JARRRC010000454.1:4293-5192 GCA_037381105.1 Desulfobacterales bacterium | reverse complement strand
TGTTTCATCGGGGTTATCGACTCAAGGGTATTTTCGTCAACGGGATTGTTGACGGCAATGGCGGTGATCAGAGCATTATTGCAAAGTATCCCGGGATCGATCTTAAGGGTTCTTGCTGCTGAGGCTCTCCAGGTTTTAAGGGCCTTAATCCGTTTCTGTGCGCCGTCCGGCAACGCCGGAGGCTTTTTGGAAAGATGAACCGGAAGTTCATCATCGGGCATTTTCAATGCATCGGCTACCACCTGAATCAGATCATTACCATATATTAACATCTGCCGATCGCTTAACGTTTTGATACGCTTTAAACGACGCAACGTAACAGGTCTTTCCGTTGCAATCTTCATTATCGAATCGTTGCTGATAATTTTAAAAAGCGGCCTGTCTTTTTCCTCCGCAATTCGTTTTCTGAATTGCAACAGCGCTTCAAGCACAGCCAAGCCTCTTGATTTTAGCCGTCTCGCACCTTTGAACCTTAAAAACAACGGCCCTTCATTAGACGAATCAGGCCTGGCTTTTGCCAATTCATCGCATTCTTCGCGCACCCATTCCAACCGGCCGATGTTTGCAAGCCGCCGGATCAAAACATCGGCAAGGGGAAGAAGGTAGATCACATCTTTTGAAGCATACGCCATCATCTCCTTTGGCAACGGCCTTTTGGACCAGTCTTTTTTCTGGTATTTCTTATCGATATCGACGTTAAAAAATCCTTTCAATACAGCCTGAAGGCCGGTTTCTTTAAGCCCTAAGAATCTGCAGGCCAGTTCCGTATCAAAAAGATTGTAGATTCGAAAGTTAAAATCCCGATACAGACTCCGGATATCATAATCTGCGCCATGGAACACTTTCCGGATACCGGGATTTGAAAAAATCGGCTTCAGTGAGGACAAATCCTTTATTAT
>JARRRC010000454.1:0-4249 GCA_037381105.1 Desulfobacterales bacterium | reverse complement strand
TTTTTTTGTCGCTATCTGAACCAGACAGACCTTTTCTTTAAAATGGTACATGGAGTCTGCTTCAAGATCAACGGCAACAGCCGTTTCACCTTCCAATTGGGCAGCCACATTTTCAAGTTCTATCTGGGTATCGATGATTCGACAGCTCGTTTCCATTCAGTTTTTCCTTGACCCTTTGTGTTATTTCTCCTAAATATTTGCCCTGGATTCAGGTTTATTACGAATCAAATCAACTGATGGTTTAGGTGAAATTATAATGGTAAACATAACATTTCCGGACGGTAATAGAAAGCGTTTTGAAGATGGTCTTACGGGTTTGGATGTGGCCAAAAGCATTTCGGACGGATTTGCCCGAAACTGTGTAGCCATGGAGTTGAATTCCAAGCTTGTTGATTTAAACACGCAGATCACCGAAGACGCAAAAATCAGACTGATCACCACCAAAGATCCTGAGGCGTTGGATATCCTGCGCCACAGTGCCGCCCATGTTATGGCCCAAGCTGTTTTGCATCTTTACAAAGACGCCAAACTGACCATCGGACCCGCTGTGGAAGACGGATTTTATTACGATATCGATATGGAACCGGTTTCAGAAGAAGATTTTGAAAAAATCGAAGCTGAAATGAAAAAGGCCATTAAGGCCAAAATTCCTTTTGAACGTCAAGTCGTCTCAAAATCAGAGGCCATGGAGTTTTACAAAGACGAACCGTATAAACTCGAAATGATCTCGGACCTGGAAGAAGGAACGATTTCATTTTATAAACATGGCGATTTTACGGATCTGTGCCGGGGACCGCACCTTCCCCATACCGGATTTATCAAGGCCGTCAAATTGATGAAGGTTTCCGGGGCATACTGGCGTGCCGACCAGACCAAAGCCCAGCTCCAGAGAATTTACGGTACGGCATTTTTCTCCAAAAAAGAAATGGATGAATATTTACATTTTCTGGAAGAAGCCAAAAAAAGAAATCACCGCAAAATCGGCACTGCCCTTGATCTTTTCAGTTTTCACGATGAGGCGCCGGGAATGCCCTTTTTTCATCCACATGGAATCGCTATTTGGAACTGTCTTCTCGATTACTGGCGGGAAGAACACACAAGGGCCGGTTATGTCGAGACAAAAACCCCGATCATGCTCAATCGCAGCCTGTGGGAAAAAAGCGGCCACTGGGACAATTACCGCGAGAATATGTACATATCCCTCATCGATGAAGAAGAATACGCGATAAAACCGATGAACTGCCCCGGTGGAATGCTCTTATACGGAATGAAGCCCCACTCGTATAAAGACCTTCCCATTCGGGCCGCAGAAATCGGACTGGTTCACAGGCATGAACTCAGCGGCGTATTGTCCGGCCTGTTCAGGGTCAGAGCCTTTCACCAGGATGACGCGCATATTTTTATGAGACCGGATCAAATCGAAAAAGAAATTTTAGGTGTGCTGAAACTGGTGAAACGGATTTACAGCACCTTTGGGCTCGGGTTTCACCTGGAACTCTCCACCAGGCCTGAAAAATCGATCGGAACCGATCAGCAATGGCAACTGACCACACAAGGACTCAAGGCCGCACTGGATACATACGGACAGGAATATAAGATCAATGAAGGAGACGGGGCGTTTTACGGTCCCAAAATAGATGTGCACATCAAAGATGCTCTCGGAAGAACCTGGCAGTGCGGCACCATCCAGCTCGACATGGCCCAGCCGGAGCGGTTCAATCTATCTTATATTGACCAGAACAATGAAAAACAGCGCCCTATAATGATCCATCGGGTCATCTACGGCTCCATCGAACGATTTTTCGGAATTCTCATCGAACACTTTGCCGGCAAGTTCCCGCTTTGGATGTCGCCGGTCCAGATCATTCTCTTGCCCATCAATGACGATCTCGTGTCCCATGCAAACGAGGTGAGGGGCTTTCTCGAAAAGGCCGGGCTTCGCACGGAACTGGACAGCAGAACCGAAAGTCTGAACAAAAAAGAAAAATCCAAAACCCTGTCGGTGAGGACCCTTGACGGAAACGTCAGATTCGGTGTTTACCATGAAGAATTTCTGGAAAAGGTTGTCTCCCACGTCCGGGACAGAAGTTTAGATTTCAACCTTTTTTTAGCATAAAAAATATGGATGAAAACGCAGGCATAACAACCCACAATATAAAATGGTGCGATCTGCGCTGTGAACATGCGGAATTTGCAAAACAGGACGCCCTGGACGGAAGTTGCCGTACCTTTCTGTCGCTCTGGTGCATCAAACTTCAAAAACATGTCACCAAGAATGCGCCCTGTGAAGACCTTTTCGGAAAAAGGCGGCCCACCACCGGATTCTAATTCAAAAGCCGAAAGCAAACGCTGTGCGGTTGGCGGTTAGAGGCGTGAAGGTGAAAAGGTTGGAAGTTTGGAAGGTGAGAAAGTGAGAAAAAACCAACCTTCTTATCTTCTTACCTTCCTATCTTCTGATCTTCGGTTTCAAACTACAGCGACCCGTCGCAAAGATGCAAAGAAGACCCTAAAATTTTGAACAAATTATATAACTTTTTTGCCTACTGGTTTCCGATTCTACTTTACTGCCTGTTGATTTTTGTCCAGTCTTCCTACCCTTCGCCAAAAATAGAGCCGAATTTGCCGTACATTGACAAGGTGCTCCATTTTATGGGTTATGCCCTTCTGGGCGCATTGTTTTTAAGGGCATTTTATACCACCCGGATCAAGCATCATCTAATACTCATTTTTGCGCTCAGTGTACTTTTATCAGGGCTTTACGGCATCAGCGATGAAATTCACCAATCATTTGTTCCTTATAGAGACGCCGATACCATGGATGCCCTTGCGGACATTCTCGGAAGCGCTTTCGGCGCCGGCGTCTTTTTATTGTGGTTTAAAAATTATCTTAAAAGACGTGCGTAAAGTTTTCGCATTGTAAATATTGAATGATAAACGCTGCTGACCCAGGAATGGAGGATCTGTGCTTGAAAGTAGAGATCATTGTGAGTTGGTATTTATATACTGCTGATGATCGTCACGCTTCTTATGCACGAATTTAGATTATCAAAAGCGTCTCCCTCCGCCTCTTCTTCCGCCTCCATGCATTGGTCCTCCATGTCTTCCGCCGCCTCTGCGGCCTTCGGAACGGGAGTGGGCTTCATTGACATTAAGGCTTCGGCCTTTCAAATCCTTCCCATTCAACCCCTCGATTGCAGACTTTCCATTAGCCCTGTCGGACATCTTGACAAATCCAAATCCTTTTGATTTGCCAGTGTATTTGTCTTTTATAATCTTGACCGTATCGATCTCTCCAAAGTTCTCAAAAGCTTCTTTTAAGTCCTCTTCGGTCACCTCGTACGATAAATTCCCGACGTAAATATTCATTCTGATCTCCTTGTGATAAAGATAATTTTAAAGGTTAAATCACTTGGTATTTAAGGCCGCTATCAATTAAATATCACTGCAAACTGCTTTCGAAAAATGCCAGATTCGTTCACAAAGTAATAAACCCCTTATGGATAGCGGCAAGTATAAGGATAGAAAAGTATTGAGCGTTTCCAAATTAATAGGATTTGAGGGGTTGCAAGTTGACGGCTTGTCTGCCTTTAGGGGTTTCTTTTAAGTCAAAAGACACGGGGTCACCCTTTTGTAAACCAAAATGCCCAAATTTCTTGATGCCGGATTTATGAACAAAAATATCCCCATGTTCTTCAGTGTGTATAAAGCCATAGCCCTTTTTTTCACTGTATGATTTGATATAACCTTCCATCTAAAGTTTTTCCTTTCCTTGTATCTTGTGCAATGCTCAGGAGGTCACTTTGAAGAAAGGCCAAAAAAGATGGGTCTTTGGACAGGCTCCAAAATAAATGCCATAAAAATACACAAGTGGTAAATGGTAAATTTTAATAATTTTTAATTTAATCCTTTTGTAATGATAAGTCAATAGCTTGATGAGGAGATTGGAGGACATTTGACGCCTTTAAATATACATGAACAACATATTTACTCTCGTGCATTGAGCTTAACCTCCCGAAACGCGGAGGTTTTACAATCGAAATGATAACGAGGATTGAAATTCTTTTTACCTTAATTTTTGAAGGCGTTTCTTGACATTGATTAAAACGGCCGTATTGTCTTGATACAAGAAAAATACGCTATGCAGAGCGGCGATAGAGAACTGGCTCTTTGACCGCCCGGCAACCTTTTCCAAAAGGTGCCAATTCCAGCCCGTGAGGGGAACATAAGGTCTTATTGACAAATGGACGAT
>JARRRC010000453.1:0-3346 GCA_037381105.1 Desulfobacterales bacterium | reverse complement strand
TGTCGAACGCGGATGTCTCGTCTCTCTTTTTCAGGTTCGATCCAGGATGGAAGGTAGGTATCGCCCACCGCAAAGAGGGTAAAACTGTTCAGATTGGTAACTTTGAGATCGTATTTCTTGAGATTTTCTTTAATGCGTGCCAGATCCGCTGGTTCAAAGTCAGGCGGATAGAGATGAGGGCGGTCACCCATGATTTCGACACCGCGAAAACCCAAAGCAGCAATTTTTTTCAAAGATTCAATAAGAGAAAATTTAACAAAAGCGTTGGTAGAGTAGCCGAATATCACGTTTGTTCCTTTCAGAAGCTTAAAGTGACCTAAAGTGCCTAAAATGACTGGAGTTTATGTATTCTGTCAATGTTTCTCAGAATGGCAGCGCGAATGTGCTCTCTCAATTTTAGGCATTTTAGGCACTTCAAACTTTAGCTCAATTCAAATTTCAGACACTTTTCGTCACATGCTTTTTCAAGCGTCCGAAGACGATTAACCTGGTCTTGAAAACTCAGCGGCGGGTTTTCGCCGATGGGCTTTTTGAAATAAAATCCCAGTTCCGGAACAGACCCGGCGCGTCCTGACATTTTCAAGGCCGCCATCCAGCGAGCCAGATCCAGAACCATCGGCGCAGCCAATATGGAATCGCGTCCCTGAATATTCAGGCGAAGACTCATGGGAAGACCGAACAACCCTTGAAAATCGATCACGTCCCATGCCTCCTTGGCGTCACCCCTTGGCGGATAATAATCAATACGGACCTTATGCGTAGATTCTTTGTAGTGTTCTCCTACGGAGTATCCCAAAATCTCATCCAG
The DNA here is from genome assembly GCA_037381105.1 of Desulfobacterales bacterium. GTDB lineage: Bacteria > Desulfobacterota > Desulfobacteria > Desulfobacterales > UBA11574 > UBA11574. The sequence continues at coordinate 2,538 of JARRRC010000453.1, read as the reverse complement.
CAGTTCGGTCTTGTTGGCCACTTTGCCGGCGGCTCGATCGGGATCCATGAGATTTTTGCCGTCCGCGTTGCCAAGGATATTGAGACTGTACCAACCATCCACATAGAGACCTCGGGCTTTCAGCGCTGATGCCATAACAACTTTGAAATAGGTCTGTCCGGTCTTGCCGTCACGCCCGGAAATGGGCACCTGATGCTCAATTGCCTGTTGAATGACAACCGGCAACTCCAGACGATTGGGGGAAAAATTCACCACCGGAATTTTTGAAAGAATGGCGGCTACGGCATAAGCCAGATCCGGAAAATTCTCTGGATTTGCCTCAGCATAGAGGTCGGCAAGGTGTTTCATTTTATCAAGATTGCATCGGGTGCAGGCCGGCAACAAATTGATCAGAACCGGGAGTGCGTGGGGATGCTGTTTTTTGAAGTCCTGAATGTCTTTCATGAGCTTCGCCACCTGCCCCTTCATTTCCAGATCCGCCGTTGGTGATGATAAAACCAGGGTTTCATCGAGATTTTTCTGAAGCGGCTTCCACAAGTTTTCAGGCAGCACCCCGTGATTTTTGACACAATCGACAAGGTTCGATGGATTCGCATCCCAGCCTGTCATGTAAATGCTTTCGGGCGGCCCCAGGTAGACAAAACTGTTTCGGGTGATCAAGTTGGAAAGAATGGCATTTGGATTCTTCTGCATGGCGGCAACAGCGGCTGCCACGGTAGACCCAACCGCACCTTTGGCGCCTGCGATCATGACGAGCAAGGATCGGGGTTTAAAGCGATCGGTATTTGGCATAATTATTGGCCCTTATGTTATCCCAATCCGGCGTTAACGCTCAACCGGAAGTTATCAGGCATCGAATATCAGCTGTTTGAAAAAAATATCTGAGCTTTTTAACGGTGGCTGTTTTCATACAAAAAAATAGCGGCAATAGCAAATTAAATCCTTGATAAATCCCGTGAAGAAGATGCGCACTTGCGTTTCAGCAATAACGCATTTCCGGTGAGGCTAAAACTGCCGATGAGCATGGCACACGAACAGACGATAAGAGCCAGCACCCTGCTCATGGCAACCGGTATGCTGATGCAGTCAGGAAAAGATGTGATTTTTACCCAAAAAGATAATTAAAAAAGGAACTTTTTGATTATGATTCTAAGACGTGTTTATTCTTTTTTTGGATCACTGGCCCATAACGGATTGCGTCCAAAACGTTCAAGCCACCATTCCTCTGCTGAAAAATAATTGCTCACTTCTTCTTTTGAAAATGAAAATTCGTAGTTTTTACAATAATCGCTGATGAGCCTGTAAGCGGCAATAATTCTGGCGGTCATTTCCTTGCAGGTGTCCTTGTCGTCCTCACAGCGATCAGGATGCCATTTTTGAATGAGGATTCTGTATTGCGACTTAATATCTGCCATGGTCGCACGTTCAGATCTGCATTGCAGGAAATCCTGACACCGAAATGATGCCCTGAACAGCGAGAATCGTGGTCAGGATACGTTATAAAAAGAAGAACAAAAAGATCCATCATGCTGCAAATGACCATGATCCAGAACTCAACGGCATAGTTGCCGGTGGGTACTTTTTGAAGTATTTTCCATTATATCGGCACCAAATATTTTTTGTCAAGTAATGAAATGATCTCATGAAGTCCCGTTTTAGGGATTGTCATATCGGACAATTTTTAGTATGAAGCAAATCGAAATCAAAATCAACCGTCATCCGAATTGTTGGCGAATGGCAATACCCGATCTTTTTACCAAACTAACCCCTCAGACAACATCATGACTGTGAAAAAATAATATTATGAAATTAATTTGGATAACATTGCTGGTGTTTTTATTTTCATTATTCACATCAATTTGCCAGGGTTTACAAATCAGCTTGCCGGAAACATCTTATCAAGGTGATATGATAATGGGCAAGATCGAACCGCCGGCCACGGTTTATGTCAACGGAAAAGCCCAGCCTGTCAGCGTTCAGGGTTATTTTGTCATCGGTGTCCCGCGTTTAAAGAAAAAGGATATTTTAGTCTGGTCGAAAAACGGTCATCAGAAAGCATCGAAGGAATCAAAAAGTTCATTTCATACGCCAGGCCACGGCGAATCTTGTGCCGCTCTTTTTAAAAAAAGGATTTATCTCCCCGGTAAAAGGCCCCATTACCGGCGTGTTCGGCAGCCAACGCATATTAAATGGTGAACCGCGCAGTCCGCATCAAGGCATTGACTTTGCCGTCTCCATGAACACACCGGTTCGGTGTCCGGCGGATGGTATTGTCCGGCTTGTGGCACGGAACATGTACCTGATGGGGAATACGCTAATCGTCGATCACGGCCTGGGCGTGCAATCGATTTTCATTCACTTAAATCGCATCCTCGTTAAAGAAGGCGACGCCGTCAAGCAAGGCGATGTTATCGGACGCGTCGGTAAAACAGGTCGTGCCACGGGTCCGCATTTGCATTGGGGTGTGAGTGTCGGGACCATACCGGTGGACCCTGCCCGCCTTTTGAAAAACGGCATCGGGAATCCCTGATGGTTTGT
>JARRRC010000452.1:0-3807 GCA_037381105.1 Desulfobacterales bacterium | reverse complement strand
CTTATTAAGGACGGCAAGACAACCAAAGAAATAGCTGATTTGTTGAATTCATCCACAGGTACCATTGATTTTCACCGCAACAATCTTAGAAAGAAACTTGGCCTACGAAATACAAAAACAAACCTAAGGACCTTCCTTTTGTCCCACACATAATATAAGTTTTTACCCTATAATAAGCCTATATTTATTCAATATTTACTTTTTTTGTTGTTTTTAGCAAAATTACAAATGCAAATCAGTATCTTAATGAACCCGTTAAACCCTTAGTTAAGCTGAAGCTCCAAGCTTTGCTGTGCGGATTTATGAGGGCATACAAGATAAAATCAAACCGGCTTTGGATGTCAGGAAGTGAGCATAAGAACCCTAAGGGAAATCAGAGAATCTCTATCGATAAGCAAAACCGAACTTGCTAAAAAGGCTAATGTATCACTCAAAACCATTACACGGATAGAGCATGGCTATCCATGCAGAATGAAAACAAAGCAAAAAATTGCTTTAGTTTTAGCGGGTAAAATTTCAGATGAGACCGAAATTATTTCTTTATTAATGGGTGATAACGGAGATAGACGATTTAGATTAGATCGGCGTCAATTCTCATATGACATGTATATTCCTGAACGAAGATCTTGCAAAGACAGAAGAAGCGGACTTGATATATGACAAAAAATGACAAAAAATTAACAATATCGAAATAATAAAGATATCTAAAACGGGCTTTGCTATGACTGGATTTGAAAAAAGAAAAATGGAAAGATTTTCTCTTGAACTCCCAACATGCATAACTGTGAATAATTCAAATAGAAAACAGGAAATTTTTGAATTTAAGATCAGTAACGTCAGCGCAGGTGGTGCTTTTATAAAAACAGATGAACCATTGTCGGTCGGAACTGAGGTGGGTATAAGCATGATTCTCTCCTTGAAAAGGATAAAAAAATTTAGAGGGAAAAAATCACTTATTAATGTTTCAGGGTCGGTGATTCGAAGAGATGAAAAAGGAATGGCGGTCTGTTTTAATGGAAAATACACTATTTCACCTTATGAGATGTAATATTATCGACATTATTTCTGGCCTGACCTGTATGTAGGAATCAAAAGGAAGTTTAAAAAATAAGCATCTGAATATTATCAATTAATAATGAAGGCAGAGTCAATTTACTATTTTTATTTAATTGTCCGACCTTTGAATATCTGCTCTTTATGCTTTTTGAATTAAGCATTGAGAGGAGGAGGCTTATTATCATGGTAATTGTCGAACTAATGATGAGGGCACTTCCTGGAAAAAGAATAGAGATCCTTCAAACCCTCATGTCAAGAATTGATGCAATTCGGCAGGGAAAAGGATGCCTGAGCTATAATATTTATCAAAGCATTGAAGATGAAAATGTTTTCTGTTTGATTAAAAATTGGGAATCCCGTGAAGACTTGGAGAATCATATGAGATCCGACAGTTTCAAAGTCTTGCTTGGTTTAAAGTTTTTATTAGAAAATGAACGTCAAGAAATTCAAGTCCACACGATTTCAGATACAGAAGGAAAAGAGATTGTTAGTGCCATCAGAGGCAATAGAATCTGATCTGGTCACACCTTACGGTATGGCAATTCAATTTGAGGATGCCAGTTTGAGGGTTTAAAGGCCGGATAAAAAGGAAGGATTGTGGTTTGAGCAGGGTTATTGTTGGCTCTGCTTTTTCATTTCAACGAATTACCGATATCTGCAATAAAGCGGAAATTCAACCATGCGAAAATATTTTGTGTCCTAAAGATATATCTGAAAAAAAGAGAACAGAAAATCGATGATGTTTAACGCAGATTTTTTGAACGTTTTAGAACTTGCAATACCTCCTACAGAGCGCAACCTCATGAAAACCTGGTACAGGAGAATATAGTTTCAGGTCAAGTAAATCTTATTTTTGACATTTGTCAAATTGTTCAACCCACCTAAAGAAACGTACCCAAATAAATTAAAAGCCTCATCTACATCTCCTATAATCCGTTTTTTATCGGCATGAATTTTTATCTTTTTACCCCGTTTTTTATCGACCCTGTTGGGTATAGTGTTGGGTATTGAGAAATTAGGGATTAAAAAAGAAGTTTTGATTTACAGTTAATTTATTTATTATATTGATATTAGTTGTCACATAGCTTGAACATTATATTACTGGTTCCGCGTACCGGGCATCACCGGCATAGATCACCGGCATAGACATTTTTTGGTATCCTGAAGGAACAGTAAAAAGATTGCCGGAAATCGTTTTTTCACTGATGTTTCGGTACTCCATAACCATGTGACCGGACGGCCCGTCCATTTCTATTTTAACCGGGAATTTCAGTTTATCGGCAATCCAATAGGTCGCGTTGTCGATGGATCCGTTCTGGGGGGTATACTGATATTTTGAACACACGTAGCCGTTGATCTTTTCTTTTCCCAGGTATTTCTTCTTCCCCATCTTCGCTATTTCGTCCGGGTTAACAGGAACCATTGCCTGTTTGCTGCCTGCCGGCATCTCCATATACATTTTCTGTTGAGGCATTAATATCCGGACCAGGTTTTGGTCTTTTCGATAAATCGTTATCTGCTGCCCCCCTGCCACTGCCATTTCCTGTCTAAAATTGCCGTCTTTGAAAAATACCTTCCCTTTCATAGTTCCCATGGATGAAGTCATCACCATATCAGCGGAAAAATCCTCGGCATTCCCCGGCGGTTGAAGAATCAATAAAGTGATTAAAATGACAAAACCAACCAGCCCGACCCGTGACATAATTTTTTTCATCATATTTTCCTCTCTTTCATCCATTAATATTCAACCCAAAAAGAAATTCAATTTTTTCAAATTATTTCTTTGATTAAAATGACAAAACCAACCAGCCCGAACCGTGCCATAACTTTTTTCATCATATTTTCCTCTCTTTTATCCATTAATATTCAACCCAAAAAGAAATTCAATTTTCTCAAATTATTTCTTTAAACATTATCAATGATCAAAGTCCAGATTTTTTTGATAAATTAGAATTGGAAATGAAAGCGAAATGAAGGCCCTGACAGTCAAATCAAACGTTTAAATGCCAGGGCCTCGTTTTGATTGGAACTTTGTGGGTATATGGCTATTATTGTGTAACCTTATATCTTCGGGGGCAACTATCTGCCTCGACGATTATAATGACCGGGATTCCATACCCTGCGACTGCGATTCGGTCCCCATCTTTTTTCAACGCTCCAATGCGCTCGATACCTCGAGGGAGAATAGAATCCGTGACGGGGTCGTTCCACGTGCCGGTATACTACCCTTACAGGAGGGTGTGCATATAAACAATTATTCAGCAACGCACTGCCGACGATGACCGCTCCGACACCAATGGCAACTCCCTCCCATCGATACTGTTGGGGGCTGCCCGCCCAAGCCGAAGACACGACAAAAGACACTGTAAAAACGGTTGCGATAATCATAATGATGTATTTCTTCTTTTTCATCTTCATATCTCCTTTTTTTGAAACGTTTAAAACTATAGACGCCGGATTGCTGAAAAGGTTTATTTTTTGTCACGCCGCTGTCAATTTATTGTCCGTTCTGCGATTTGACATCTTAAATATATAATGAAAAAAAGCCCCGCAATTCTATCATGAAGCCCTAAACTGGGCTGACTCATATTTGGTTTGATGCAGGCTTTATCTTTATACGGCCGAGATATGCAGCCATAGAGAAAACGTTATGGCGGACAGCAGGGTGCATGTGGAAAGCGATGCAACAGCCAAATCAGGATCGCCGTCCATTTCTCTGGCCATAACATAGGTTAAAGTGGCTGTGGGTGA
>JARRRC010000451.1:613-3950 GCA_037381105.1 Desulfobacterales bacterium | reverse complement strand
GTTGTGTTAAAAGTCGGTTAAAGAAACTGCCGGAGGTTTTTATGGTGAAAAAGCCGACCTACAGAGAATTGGAACAACGGATCAAGGTGCTGGAGCAGGAGTCCGTCAACCGTATGGCGGCGGAAAAAGCATTCCGGGAGAGCGAGAAAAAATATCGCCTGCTGGTAAAAAACCTTCCCAGTATCGTGTATAAGGGATACGCGGATTGGTCGGTGGAATTCTTTGATTCAAAAATTAAACAGATTACCGGATACAGTGCGGAGTTGTTTAACAGCAAAAAAATAAAATGGAAGGATATTATTGTTGATGAAGATATCCAAAATGCCAAAGAGATTTTTATCAGGGCGCTTGGGACGAATAAATCGTACGTAAGGGAGTATAAGGTTATATCGAAAAAAGGAGATATTCGGTGGATCCAGGAAAGGGGACAAATCGTTTGCAGCACCAACAAAAGACTTAAATATGTCAGCGGAGTGTTTTTCGATATTACGGACAACAAAGAAGCCCAGGAAAAACTGCGCAAAAATGAAGAGATGGCAAGGGCCCTTTTGAACGCAACCACCGATGCCGTGGTCTTGCTCGATCCTGACGGCATCATTCTGGATATCAATGATGCTTACGCCAAGAAATTTCAAAAAACGCCCGATGAGATGCTGGGATTATGCATGTGGTATCTGGTGTCGCATGAAGTCGCTGGCCTCAGAATGACAAATGTCAAAAAGGTTTTTAAAACCGGATGGCCGGTAAGAATCGTGGATGAGAGAAATGGAATTTGGCATGATACCAATATTTATCCGGTTTCCAATTCCTTGGGGGAAGTCAAACGCGTTGCTGTTTTTGCCCGCGATATCACCAGCCGGAAGCTGGCTGAAGTACATATCCACACCCTGACCCAACAACTTTTAAGTGCCAGGGAAAGCGAGCGTCAGAAGATCGCCCGTGATCTGCACGATAATGTAGCGCAGGAGCTTTCTCTTCTTAAAATCGGATGGGAAACGCTTTTTGATAATCATCCATGGATCCCGGATGAGATTAAACGAAAGACAGTGGAATTGTCAAAAATTCTTCAAAAATCCATATCGGCAATCCGGAATATGGCCTATGACTTACACCCTCCCGGACTGTATCAGCTGGGACTTGCCCACACCGTATATCAATACTGTGAAGAATTTTCAGAGAAACACGAAATAGACGTTGACTTTATTTCAGCCGGACTGGACGATTTAAAGATTCCTCCAATCACCGAGATCAACCTTTATCGTCTGATTCAGGAAGCGCTCTGGAACATTAAAAAACATGCTAACGCGGCCAAAGTCACCATCAAGCTGGTGGCATCTTTTCCCAACATCATCCTTCGCATTGAGGATGACGGGTTGGGATTTAACGTCAGAAAACGTTTGGCCGAATCTTCAAAGGAGAAACGAATGGGACTCCGGAGCATGGAGGGGAGAGTCGGTTTGCTCAAGGGAAAAATGAAGATTCAATCGCGTCCCAAAGAAGGTACAAAAATTTTTATCGAAGTGCCCTATAAGGAGACTGCAAGTGGCCGAGAAGAAAAGTATCATCATCATTGACGACCATCCGCTGTTCAGAGAAGGACTCAAAACGATTATCGGCCGCGATTCCCGCTTCAAAGTGGTCGGGGAGGCAGGAAGCGGACAAGAAGGGCTTAGCATGGTTAAGCGGTTGAAGCCGGACCTGGTCATCGTGGACATATCCCTGTCGGACCAGAGCGGCATTCAACTATCCAGAGAGCTGCGGGAACGCATACCGGAAATAAAGATTATGATTGTCAGCATGCATTCAAAAATTGATTATATTGCAGAGGCATTCCAGGCCGGAGCGACCGGGTACGTTGTCAAAGAATCCGCTGCCGAAAGGCTTATTCAAGGACTCGAATCTGTGGCAAAAGGGGATTATTTTTTGGACAGCTCCGTTTCCCATTCTGTCGTTGAAAATCTTATGAAATCTCCATTAAAAGCCGCAAAAATTACGGATTCCGACTATGCGACTCTAACGCCCCGTGAGCAAGAAGTCATGCGCCTGCTTGCAGAAGGGCTTTCCAGTAAAGAAGTTGCCGAAAAACTTTTTATCAGTCCCAAAACAGTTGAAAACCACCGGGCCAATATTATGAGTACAAAAGAACTTACAACCTGTTAATAACAAATTAAAAATTGTTGTCGATGTTCTTCGAATATCCATTAAATAAGAGGGGGAAACATGATCTCTTCTCCATGCAAAAACTGCTCCAGGAGAAATCTGCCGAAGGAGAAGTGCATCAAAGAGTGCCAATTGTTGCAGAGCGTACAGGATATGGAACTTACCGCCGAGAAACTGAATGATGGAAGCGGAATAGACTACAGCGAAGAATACAGTTTCAATGTACCTTTTGCGTTTTCAACAGGCTCTTTTTAGAAAACCCATGATTTTCCGCTGTGTAGGGACCTTTGAAAATAGTTATTTTTGTTAGAGGTTAAATCGAAGTTCCCTGATTTTAAATCGGTAAAGGCGGCAATTTTAATCCGCCGCCGAATTTTGGTGGATGAATTACACCGATAAAAAATCCATCGGGGCTCCAATCGGGGGATTTCCGCTTTGTTCCAACGGGTGTCCCAGATATTCTGTATGTTGGAGGCTAGCCCGCCAAAGTTCGGCGGCGGATTAAAAAATGCGCTCCGCTGATGGCAGGATGCGCCGTCTTAGGCAAAAATCGATTTTTGTATAGGTTTCACAGAGAAATTACACGGCAAGAAACTTGTATCTTAATGCCGATAGAAAACAACAAAAACATGTTAAAACACGGCGTTTATCAAAAGAAAAACAACAGGACATCAATGAATACATCTGATCGTGCAAGCCAGCGAACTCAAAAAAAGAACTTTCTTGATATCGCAACCTTGGTTCGAAGCATCCAGCGTGCTGAAGGTCAAAGGGACTGTTTCAAAGTGGGAATGGTAGATTGCGATCGGATGGACTGTGAATGGCGCGCTTTTTGTCTGTGAGTGAATCCTGTTTAAATTAGAATAAGCGCCGAGTTGTTGAAACTATTCAAGGGGCGGTTATTTCTTTGTAACGTTAACTGTGAGACCTCTGAGAACCCATCCTTTTTGCCCGATTTCTGCGTCAGGCTCAATTTTTAATCCTCGAAATATTCAATGCATTCCTGTGGTTAAAATTTTCGCCTTCCTTGAATTCGAACAAAAATTAACATTTTTCAAAGGTCTCACTGTTCGTCCGTTCTTTCCCACTCGTGCCTTTACAACAGGCCGGAGGGATCTCCCCGTATTTTCAATCAATCCCATATTCTTATTTTAAAAGTTTGATTCTTTTCTTTCGG
>JARRRC010000451.1:0-594 GCA_037381105.1 Desulfobacterales bacterium | reverse complement strand
CTGTTGATATAATTCGCAGTATATATTATATTTACAATCGCCTAGGGTGATGTATACGGCTTGGTACTGAAAGGTTGCATGCTTTATGCTTCCGAATTCGGGATCTTTGATCCGCATCTTCGGCAGACTCGACAATCGCTCAACCTGAATATGCTGAATGAGGTGCAAATGTTTCTGATTGCCGGCGTTACACCTAAAACAAAAGTACTTGACAACACGGCCAGGCGATGCCCGGTGTGTGGTCTCCACCAGGCTTATCTAAAGCGGGTGGATCACTATTTTAATCTGTTTTTCATCCCGATTGTAAGAGTCAAAAAAGGAGAGCCGTTTGTCATGTGTGAAAGATGCGAAAGAACGGTGCATGAACCTAACGAAGAATACAATGATTGGCCGGATATTAAAGAGATGACATGTCGTCATTGCGGAAAAACAGTGGACAAATCTTTCAAGTATTGTCCGCACTGCGGAAATCCCATTTAGTGCCCGTCCATAAATGGTCTTTTTGCCCAAGCTCTGCGTTATGCTTAAAAAATAATCCTCGGAATATTAGGTATATGCCTGTGGTTATTTTTTTCGCATGCCTTGATCTTGAAC
>JARRRC010000450.1:0-2985 GCA_037381105.1 Desulfobacterales bacterium | reverse complement strand
GTATTTCTTCTCTTTTAAAAGACTTTCGGATCTTTGCAGCGCTTTTTGAAGCGATTGCTGAAAGGCCTCGTTAACACATTCATATCCGGGCTGGATCTTTCTGAATGTATTGACCGCTTCAAAATATTTTTCATTTTGGATCATCTCTGTTCCCATGTGATAGAGGGCGCTATTTTTGAGATCGACGGCCGTTTTGTTTAAAGGATCATTTTTCAGAATTGTATCTGAAATATCGATAACCGCCCGGTATTGTTTTCCCTCCAACAGACGCGTTGCCGAAATAATTTCTTGACGAATATCGATACTCGCCGGGTTGACTTCCGCCGGCAAAATCGGAAGCAAAAGCGTCATTCCGGATCCGGGTGCCGAGCCGGTTTCGAGGTTGTTAAAATATGCGATCAGAAAATCAAGGTCAGGGTCCTTATAGAATCTTTTGGATATCTCTTTCAGGGAATCGCTTTTTCCGGTGGTGTAAAAGATATATTCTTTTGGAATGAGCCTGTTTTTCAGATAATCAAGCGCCGGTTTATGGTCGGGATTATATCTTAATGCGGTTAAAAATTGGTTTCGGGCTTCCTCGAATCGGTTTTGTCCGTAGAATTCTTTTCCTTTTTTAAAATATGCGTTGGATTTGACGGCAATGGTTATTTTCAAACGGGATATTTCCATTCATCGCTATTTTCATATTCTATTGCTTTTTTTCGAAAATAAGCGGCCTGGAAAATCGCCTTGTTTTCATTTAGTGTTTTGGAAGTCTTTTTAACCGTTTTATGGCCGCTGTCTTCGGGAGAACTGTGAGAACCGGCAATTCCATGTGAAAAAGACAGGATAATGATCAGCAGCGGTAAGATGGTTATTTTTTTCATTTCAATTCGATTTTCTGAAAAACAGACACGTATTTTTTAAACTGTTCAATGTCATAATTACCGTATATTATGGAACGGTTGATTCTATATTTGTCGATAAAAAAGGGATTCGGGTCCCGGCCGAGGGTGAATGCCGCCCGGAAACCTTGTTTTTTCAAAATGGCAATGACAAGATTATTGGTTTCTCCATAAGGATATGCAAGATATTTACAATCTTTATTCAGCATTTTTTTAAACAGCTTTTGTGGATAAGTAATTTCTCTTTCAACGGATTTGAAATATTCTTTAAATGATTCGTTTTTCTTGGGGATTGAAAGATTACGATGCGTCTTTGTCTGACATTGAATATCGAATCCGATATTTGAAAGTTCTTTGATCTGATTCCAGGACAAGGCTTTGCCGCCGCCGATAAAATCCGTATAGATAAAAAAGGTTGCCGTAAAGCCGTATTTTTTCAATATGGGCAGGGCAATGTCATAGCCGGAACGCCACGCGTCGTCAATTGTAATGACAATCGATTTTTCGGGGAGTTGTTCCTTGTAATCCAAAAATGCCATCAACCGATCCAGGGAAATAACATGATAACCGTTTTGTTTCAGGTACTTCATCTGGTCCTCAAAGTCGGTCCTGGCCACCGCCGTTTTCCCTGACCTTGATGTTGAAAAATTGTGATAGACCAATATCGGAACCGTTTGATAACCGTTGACGCTCAATCCGCCCATGTTAAAAGGGGATAATGGAATAACCAGCTGTTGTCCCGGGATAATCTTGGTAATATGATTGAATTCGGCGATCAGCCAGCCTTTTTTCGGGTCTTTCAAATATTTGGCAGAAAGGGATGAGAGCGTGTCTTTTGAGGTTGTCTTCACAAGGATAAAATCATCATAAACACGGACATGAGAATTTTTGTGGAATAACGACCCGCTTGCCGCACAGCCTGAAAGGAATAAAAAGCTCAGCAGAAGGATTTTAAAAAATGTCTTTTGTTTGCGATCCGCCGGTTCAGACATGTTGATTATCCTTTATTCCCAGCAATCGAAAAGTTTCCACCGGTTCTGATTTGCCTTTGATGTTTTGTGCAGGGAGAGGACTTACCTCGAGTATTTCCTTCAGATGATCATATACGCTTTTGCTGATAATGATTTCACCGGGGTTGGCGAGCTGATACAGATGTGCGGCCATATTTACGCAATCGCCGATAACGGTATATTCCATTCTATCCTGTGAACCGATATTGCCTGACACTACAACCCCTGAATTGATTCCGATCCCCACAGATTGAAGAAGATCGTTTTTATTCTTTTGTTTTTTTAGAAATGCATTTTGCATATCCGTTGCAGCCCTCACCGCCCTTATGGCATGGTTTTCATGATAGACCGGAACCCCAAAAACGCCCAGGACCGCATCACCAATAAACTTATCGACATATCCGCCATGATCTTGAATTGTTTGTGTGGCAATTTCGAAATATTGGTTCAGTTTCTCGACAATTTCTTCAGGCTCTTTAACCTCGGAATAGGCTGAAAACCCTCTGATATCCGCAAAAATGACAGTCGCTTCACTTCTATGACCTTTCAGCCAGACACTTTCGGGATTGGCCATGATCATTTCAAGAACTTCGGGGCCGATATACTTGCCGAAGGATTTTTGCATGAGCGAATTTTTCCAGAGTTCATCACCCATGCGGTTAAAAGCCGTGGATAAGCTTCCAAGTTCGTCGTTTCTTGCCAGTATGATTTTATGTTGATAATTTCCGGCCCCGATTTCCCTGGTGGCTTGGACCAGATTGGATATGGGACGAGAAAAATGGAACCCGAGCAAAACGGCGATGATACTGCCGAAGATGATAATAAAAATAGTAATTACAATAATTATCAGTTGTGCTTTATGGATTAATTTTTCAATAAAATCGATGGAAATCCCCACATGAACTTCCCCCAAATCTTTATTTTTAAAAAGTATGGGGCGGGTTAAATTTAATACATGCTTCCCCGACGGCGAAATATAATTAAAGTATGTCACATCATCTTCTTTTTTATGAGTGGTGCGGTCGCGGTGGTTGCCGTATTTTTCGTCGTGTTCAACACCGTAGATACGCCGCTGATCGAGACACTCCGAG
>JARRRC010000449.1:0-5300 GCA_037381105.1 Desulfobacterales bacterium | reverse complement strand
AATAGATAATCCTCCTTTTGCCATGTAGTTTATGCAACGATAGGGTTTATTCCGGATACAGCTTGCTCATGCGGTACCGAAACGTTCTGAAGCTGATGCCGAGTAAATCGGCCGCTTCCTGTTTTTTGCCGTTGGTGCACTCCAAGGCCTTTTCCAGGTATGCTTTTTCGATTTCTTCGATGATGGCATCCAGTGACACCCCGTTTCTCACCTCATCCAGATCGAAACGCCGGTTTCTCACCCCTTCGATCCATCTTCGCTTGTGCAGTGAAAGGGCCAGGCTGTCCGGCAGAATAATATTGGTGCTTGAAAGGGCAATACTTCGCTCCATTAAGTTTTCCAGCTCACGGATATTTCCGGGAAAATCGTATTTATTCAAAAGGTCTATGGCATAAGATGACATTTTGGAGACTTCTTTTCCCATTTCCCTCGAATATTTTTCCAGAAAATGCTGGGCAAGCACGCGGAGATCGCCTTTTCTTTCCCTTAAAGGCGGGACCTTTATTTCAATGACATTGAGTCGATAAAAAAGATCTTCCCGAAAATTTCCGGTAATCACCTCCTCTTCGAGTTTTTTGTTGGTTGCGGAGATGATTCGGATGTCTACGGATACATCTTCATTGCTGCCGACCGGTTTAAAGACGCGTTCCTGAACCGCTCTCAGCAGTTTGACCTGAATGGGAAGAGTGAGTTCCCCGATTTCATCCAAAAAAATCGTTCCCTCATCAGCGGTCTCAAAAAGACCTTTTTTGTCCTGGGTTGCCCCGGTAAAAGAACCTTTTTTGTGGCCGAAAAGTTCGCTTTCCATCAATGTTTCCGGAATCCCGCCACAATTGACGACAACAAAGGGATGATCTTTTCGGGTGCTCTCTTCATGTATGGCTTTGGCAATCAATTCTTTGCCGGTGCCGCTTTCGCCGGTAATGAGAATATTCGTCTTGGTCCTGGCCACCTGGCGAATCAGTTTGTAAATATTTCTCATGGCCGGACTGCTTCCGACAATCTTTCCAAAATGAAGGGTCTTCTTGAGCTCATCGTCCAGGATCTCTTTTTCATGCTCTATGGTTCTGATCTTGAGGGCATTTCTGATGGTTTGTTTCAACTCTTCATTGTTGAACGGTTTCGGCACAAAATCATAGGCCCCTTCATTCATGGCCTCAACCGCTGCTTCGGTGGTGGCATAGGCTGAAATCATAATGACCACCGTGTCCCGATTCTGATTTCTCAAGGCTTTCAAAACCTCTATTCCGGTAATGTCCCCGAGCCTGATGTCACAGAGCAAAAGATCAAAATTGTTTTTTTGAATCAAGGATATGGCGTTTCGTCCATTTTCAGCGCACGTGACCCGATATCCTTCTTTGGTCAGCATGACATCCAGCAATTCGCGCATGCTGAGTTCATCATCAACGACCAGTATGTGAGGTGTGTTATTTTCCATCATATTGTCCCAGCTTATCAAACAAAATTTTCGTCGCGAAAAACGATCTTCCCTTCCACCATGGTCAACACCGCCTTGCCCTTAACATCCCATCCGTCAAAAGGCGTATTACGACTGAGCGACTGAAACCTGCCGGCATCGATACGATATGATAATTCAGGATCGATAATGGTAATATCCGCCGGTTGACCGGTTTTCAATCCCATTTTCAGACCGAGTATCCTGGCCGGATTCGTTGACATTTTTTCAATAAGACCGAAGATGTCTATGACGCCCGCGTCAACCAGTTTCAAACCTAAAGACACCGAAGTCTCAAGTCCGATGATGCCGTTTGCGGCATAATCGAATTCAACGGCTTTTTCGATTAAAGAGTCTTTTTTGCATCCCTTATGGCCCTGACGGATTCAATGGCGCTGACATGGGCGATATGAACGGGAATGCCCGTCAATTCGGACAGCGCAATATCCCTTTCCACCATGATGCTTTCTGCGGCATTGGGTATTCCGGGAAGACCCATTCGGGTGGCTATTGCACCTTCATTCATGGCGCCGCCTTCGGCCAGGCACAAGTCCTCACAATGGGAAATCACACGCAAGCCAAACCTCGACGAATACTCCAGAGCCCTTCGCATGAGCCGGCTGTTCGTCACCGGATTCCCATCGTCGGACACTGCCACGGCACCTGCGTCCTTTAGCTCGCCGTATTCACAAAGCTGCTCTCCCTTCAGCCCCTTGCTGACTGCGGCAACAGGATAGACCCGGGCTGATCCTTCTTTTGTCCCCTTTTTTAATATATATTCCGTGACCTGGCGGCAGTCGTTGACCGGATTGGTATTCGGCATGCAGCAGACCGCTGTAAATCCCCCGAAGGCCGCCGCCCGGCAACCGGTTTCAATGGTTTCCTTGTATTCCTGGCCAGGATCCCGAAGGTGGACATGCATGTCGATCAATCCCGGTACAACCAGTTTGCCGGAAGCATCGATGACAATGGATTCAGTATCGTCTTCTTCCGTTAAAGCGTTTTGTTTAATATCAACGATAATGCCTTCCCTGACGACAATATCCAGGATTTCGTCTACATTTCCGGGATCGATGACCCTGCCTCCCTTAATCAGCGTCAGCATCGCGTGCTCCTCCCGTTACCAGGTATAAAAGGGCCATACGAACGGCGACGCCGTTGGTGACCTGGTTAAGAATAATCGAATACGGTCCGTCCGCCACATCATAGGCAATTTCAACGCCTCGGTTGATCGGTCCCGGGTGCATAATCAGAACATTTTCTTTTGCCCCGGCAAGTCTGGCATGGGTCAGGCCGTACATCATCGAATATTCCCGTTCCGTGGGAAACAGAAAGTGCTGCTGGCGTTCCTTCTGTATCCGCAGCATCATGACCACATCGGCATCGACGACGGCTTCTTCCACCTTGTGGGTCACGGAAACGCCCAGGGCTTCGATGCCTTTTGGAATCATCGTCGGCGGACCGCACAGAACAACATCGGCACCCATTTTTTTAAATCCGATGCTGTTTGAGCGCGCCACCCTGCTGTGAGAGATATCACCGATGATCGCAATCTTTAGGCCTGATATTTTCTGTTTATTTTCTCTTACGGTCATCAGATCGAGCAGTGCCTGGGTCGGATGGGCATGCATCCCGTCACCGGCATTGATGACCGGCGATTTCAACATCTTTGCCAACAGATGCGGTGCACCCGCGCAAGTATGTCGAATCACAATGACGTCCGGATTCATGGCCTCCAGGTTTCGTCCCGTATCGATCAGAGTTTCTCCTTTGACCATACTGCTGGTGCTTGCGGAAAGGGACAGGCTGTCGGCGCTCAATCGTTTGGCGGCAATATCAAAAGACGTCCGTGTGCGCGTACTCGGCTCGTAGAAAAAAAGCACAATGGTTTTGCCGCGGAGTGTCGGAACTTTCTTAATGGGTCTCTCGGAAATTTCCTTCATTCTGTCCGCTGTATCCAAAATAAGGGAGATGTCTTCAACGGAAAGGGACTCCATATCCAAAATGTCTTTTTTTGCCAGCGCCATGCCTCTATACAAATAAGCCGGAAATTAGAAAAGAGGAAAGAGGAAATTTCCAATTTTCCAAAATTAACGTTAAACAAAGCAAAATCCGAATGGAGATTGCTAAAGACTATACCTCTGAGCAAGGTTTTTACTTTAATATATGCCCTATTCTGTTCCACCTCACATCGCAGTGATTACTGTCCCACGACCAGTAGATTAGTAACGCTTTGCCCAATACGGCTTTCAATTTGACAAACCCCCAAAATCTGCTGTCATAACTCTGGTCACGGTTATCTCCCATAACAAAAAGCGAATTCGGCGGTACGACAACCGGCCCGAAATTATCCCTGGGCTGCACATTTGCCGGGAAAATATAAGAATCCGTATGAATTCCGTGATCGTGATTCAGAAGCTTGTGGTTGACATATACTTTTTTATTGCGGATTTGAATGACATCGCCGGCAACGCCGATGACCCGCTTAATAAAGTCCTTGCTGGGATCTTCGGGAAATTTAAACACCACAATATCCCCGCGCTTCGGATTTGTTACAGGAATAATGGTGGTTTGTAAAAATGGAAGTTTAACACCGTAAATAAACTTGTTGACCAGGATGTGGTCTCCGATTTTTAGCGTCTCACGGAGTCCGACGAGGTCGCCGCCCGCCAGGCCGCCGAGACCATGCGCCTCGGCTCCCGGCTGCAGGCGGACCTGCGCGGACGGCTCGACTGTCATTTTGTTGAACATATTTTTCTTTCTTCAAAATTCGGCAACGTCCTTTTTAATCAAATTTTATTCTATCGGCTGAGTTCAAGTATCTTAGCAGAGATTTTTGAACAAGCGCAAATTGGCCACTTATATAAATATTAATAGAAATCTTAACACAATATTACTCATTATCCCTGCAACAACATCGTCCATAACAATCCCGACTCCGCCGGATACTTTTTTATCGAAAAATCGAATGGGATACGGTTTCCAGATATCGAGTATCCTGAACAGGATAAATCCTGCGATAAATACGCCAATGTTAATTGGCAAGCCGATCAATGTCAAGATCATGCCTGCAATTTCATCAATAACAATACAACCCGGATCTTTTGCCTTTAAGATTTTTTCTGCCGTATGGGCGATCCACATGGCACAGAAAACGAATGTTATGGTTAATAAAACAGAATATAATATATTTATTTTAAATAGAAAATAACATATCAAAAGTCCTAATATGGATCCGAAAGTGCCGGGCGCGAAAGAGATATGCCCGATATAACAACCGGTCGCCAAAAACATGACCGATTTATCTTTAAAATTCATGGCTTGTCTCTATAGCCTGGCATGATTTTTGTCAATAAAATCGTGTAACGATTTTATAAAACATGTCAATACGATTCCAACCCGGATATTTCACGCCCCTGATGCGTTCATTTGCAAGGCATTCAGATGCGCAGCTGTAGTTTTCTACCGCAAGCCTCTGATAACACAGCCAATGAACGTATCCGGCTGCGCTCCAAGAGTGAAAATTTTTCAGCTTAAAAAAGAAAAAATGAATGGTACAAAGTGTAACGTTGGATTTACAACGATAACTGTTTTTAACCTATTGAATTTATATTAAATTAAAAGATTGTTGAAAAATTTTCATGAAATATTCGGGCTAAAGTGATTTTAAAATGGTGTCGTACACCACCCTCAGCGGAAGCTTTTTTTCAATGGCTATTTTTTTGCATATCTCATATTCGGGAACGACCCGGGCACTGCCGTCCTTTTCAATGATGCGTTTGGCCGCTATTTCGCCAAAAGCTGTTTTTACAAAAATTCGTTCCCTGACCAGCATCCGCCGCCC
>JARRRC010000448.1:0-3054 GCA_037381105.1 Desulfobacterales bacterium | reverse complement strand
AAATAGTTAAACGATTAAGTGCAGATGAAGATATAGATGATGGCTATGTACAGGCTGACATGTCCGAATTGATATCCATGATGTGGGAAATTACTTCAGACGTGTGGACATTTATAAAGGAACAGGATGTTAAACAAAGATTACAAAGAAATGTTGCAGTTGTTATTGGAAGAACAGGTTGATTTTATTCTGGTCGGCGCATATGCATTAGGGGCTCATGGATATCCGAGAGCAACCGTAGATATCGATATTTGGGTTAAACCTGATGAAATTAATTCAATAAACATTTATAAAGCGCTGACAAGATTCGGCGCTCCATTGGAACAAATAAAAATCAATGATTTCGCAACTGAAAATATTATTTTTCGGATTGGTGTTCCACCTCGACGGATTGATATCATTACAAAAATTGATGGCGTTACCTATAAAGAGGCCGATGAAGATAAAATACTTGTCGAGGTCGAGGGGTTAAAACTCCCGGTCCTGTCATTTGACAAGCTTATAAAGAACAAATTGTCAACCGGAAAAGAAAAAGATGAGTTGGATGTAAAATTACTGAAAAAACATAAAAAATCGTAATTATTCGCGTCGAAGCATTATTTTTTCCTCTAAAATCAATCAAATAATTTTCTAATAACGATACAAACACCGGGAGTTTTAAACAATGCACATCTGCCATGAGAACACGCAAATCGAATCAAGGGCTTGCTGTTCAAGCGATTGCCGGTTCTAACGTCGTGTTGCTCGGTATAAATATGGACCGAGATGACTGTGACGGACTGACGGGCTTTGCCATACACCGAACCGACCATGATGAAGATGAAGCGTATTGGTTAAGGGGAATGAAAACCTTTGAAGAAACCGATCCCGGTTTTGTACCCGGCTCTACATATCCGACGAATAAGCATCCTATACAAGGCTTTACATGGTCGGATTTTTCAGCAAAACCCGGACATCGCTATACCTATCGCATACATGCGCTTCGGGGAACCCCAAAGACCCTGAATCCGTTTAAAGAAGTTGTTATTAAAGTCGCTGCGGAATCCGAAGAAGGTGGTAAACATGATGTGTTTTTCAACAGAGGGGCTGCTGCGTCTCAAGAGTACGTCCGCCGTTTCGGTGACCGAAAGCCGGACAAAAGCAACCCAAAAGACAAACGATTGGAATGGCTTTCACGCGGGGTAATCGAGGCCGTTGAGGCTTTTACGGAGCGTGCATCAGACAGTTCCTGGGGGCTCAGGGTCGCAGCTTACGAGTTTCGTCTGGACCGATTCGCCGATGCAATTCGCAGGGCACACAAGCGTGGTGCAGATGTTAGGATTCTTTATGACGGGTGTAATCATCCTCCTGATAAAAACGGACATGTTTTTCCCCGCGATGATAATCAATCCACTGCCAGAAAAGCTCGGATCAAGTCGCTTTGTACAGATAGAGTGACAAGAAGAGATGTGAAAAGGCCTCCGATTTCTCATCATAAATTCATTGTTTTGCTTAAGAACGACAAACCCGAAGCCGTTTTGACGGGATCAACGAATTTCTCGCTTGGCGGTGTTTTCGGCCAGTCCAATTTAATCCATATTGTCGATGATCCTGACATAGCGTCATCATACCTGAAATGTTGGAACCTCATTGCTCAAAATCCGGATCATAAAGCATTGAAATCCGATCTGTCGGCAATGAACCGGATTCCCACGGGCAGACCGGAGCAAGGTACCATTTCTGTCTTCAGTCCTCAAAAAACAAAGGCTGCTTTGGACTGGTACGCAAAACTGGCAATGGACGCGGAGGGAGCGCTGTTTATGACCTTTGCCTTCGGCATGAACAAAGTATTTCTCAACGTATATGAAAAAGGAAACGCAAGGCTTCGATACGCTTTGTTGGACAAACTTTTGCGTCCCGGAATTAGAAAGGACAAGCGAACCGCAGAAGAAAAGAGAATAAAACAGCTGAGATTTATGAAAGAGAATCGCTTTGCGGTCGGCAACCGGATTGCCACAAATAAGTTTGATCGGTGGGTCAAAGAAACTGTATCCGGGTTGAACACGCATGTTCAGTTCATTCATACGAAGTTCATGCTCATCGATCCTCTCGGACCGGAACCGGTTGTTATTACAGGATCCGCCAATTTTAGTGACGCATCAACGCTGAACAATGATGAGAATATGCTGGTAATTCGCGGAAACACCCGTGTGGCTGATATTTACCTGGGAGAATACATGCGGTTATGGAATCATTACGCGTTTCGTGAGTGGGCCGCTTCAAAAATAAATCAACCGAATCTTCGATTCAAGTTTTTAGATACAAAGAATATTTGGTGGAAAGAATATTTCGGCGACACTGACCGAAGCCGTCAGCGACTTTATTTTTCAGGCAGTGAGTCACCGTCAACATTTAATCCCCATTGGATGGAGATTATTTGACAAGGGGTAAAAAAATGCCTAGATTTTTAGATAATTTCATTTTCGGGTTTTGCCGGAATATTTCGTGAAACTTTTCGATGAACCTTTTTATTGGTAATGAAAACCGTTTGTTGTTTATAAATTTATCTCCAGAGGATTAAAAAGAGAATAACAATGCCAGATACCGAAATGATCTACCAACAAATAATAGAGAATTCTCAAGATGCCATCCTTTTTGCTGATAAAGACGGGATAATTGTTTTATGGAACTCGGGGGCAGAGGCGATTTTCGGTTATAAAAAAGAGGAAGTTCAAGGAAAAAGAATGGATCTTATTATTCCCGAAAAATTACGTCAGCGGCATTGGGACGGTTTCCATACGGTTATGAAAACCGGTGAAACCCGTTATGGCAAAGAGCTTCTTAAGGTTCCGGCTATGCGAAAAGATGGTACGCGTATTTCAGTAGAGTTTACCATCGTGCTTGTTCGAAACCTCCGCAAAGAGATTATGGGCACCGCCGCAATTATAAGAGATGTAACAGAACGTTGGGAACAGGAAAAAGCGCTGAAGCAAAAAATAAAGTTGCTTGAAGATACATCGGCCCCACGATAAACTCTATCGCCGTATAAATAACAATCCGACACCGGGTTAGCAG
>JARRRC010000447.1:746-3196 GCA_037381105.1 Desulfobacterales bacterium | reverse complement strand
GATTTATTGGGTTAATCTGAAAGGCGACAAAGAATATTCCTTATCGATATTTGCCAAAAAAGACAAAAAGGATAAAAATTATTCGGCGGTCTCTTCCGGAAATGATTATCCCTTTACCCTGTCGGACTCCCAGGCGGACGGCATAAAATCAAAAATCGACGACTTGCTGAAAATAAAGGAAAAATAATCGCATTTGAATTTGACTTATGGCGCAGCTGCATTAAAATTGGATTATCTACAGATGAGTTAATGAATAATTATTAAATAAACGAAAGCTTTACCCTCACGGCAGAAAGGAGTATGCGATCATGTATGATAAAAAAACATTGTGCGATAAGATCAGGCAGTTATACCCGGACATCGGTGAATGCGGCATCGATGTCGACGTCGAATATGACGAAGATCAAAAAGCATGGACGGTAAATCTGAAAAAGGATAATATCAAGTTAAAACACTTCCTGGAAGACAAGGATGCTGATTTGTGCATGGAAGGAAAGCAGTGTGTCAGTCTGGGTCTTGAAATTGCCCAGCTCAAAGACACCATCGCACAAATTTAAAAGGTTTAATGGAATACCGCGAGATTCACTTCGATACATTAAAGTGTTTTTTATAAAAAGTAAGGATATCGGGAAGCAGGGTTCGACCCGCTTCCCGCATCTCAAGAACCGGTGTATTTCTCACCTGCATTGATTATGCCCTCCTAGCCCACACCGCATAAATGGGATCCGATTCCATTTGCTCCGAAAAGTATTTATCATTTGTGGGTCTTGGCAACCCTCTGATGGAATAGGTTTCCAGGTTTTTAAACATTTTGCTCTTCCTGAAATACTCCATGACAAGGCCTATGCGCTCGAATTCATGAAGCTCCTTCCAGATGTTGATCACTTTTTCAGGGAACCATCGATTGGAAAAAGTGATGATGAACACCCCCCCGGGTCTTAAAATCCTGCCGATCTCCTCGAACACCGATACCGGATTAACGAGATACTCTACGGAAGCCGTACATACAACCGCATCATAAGATCCGGCTTCGTACGGCAGCATCGGATTTTCATTCAGATCATGCACGATCCAGTCACTCAAATCCTTATTTTTCGCCAGCTCTTCCGCATTTAAACCGAGCCCCGAAAGCTGTTCCAGGCGCAGTCCTTCGGGCAAATGAGATTTCCAACTGCTCATCAAATCCAGCACCCTCATGCCGTCATGGACAAGTCGGCCGTAAAGATCTTTTACAACCTCAATCGCCTGATCATCAAGATGCTGAACAAACCTCGGTTTTTTGTAAAACTCAATATCCTTTCCGTCATCTTCTCGCTGAAACGGGTTTTCTGATAAGAAATCCGTCGGTTGCCCTTCCCAGGGAACCTGCATCCCTGGCCCGTCGGTCAGGATCTCCATCCAGTCGTGACATCTGCCGCCGCGTTCCACGCCTTTGAGTTTGATTCTTTTGATATATGCATTGAGCTGAACCCTTGTTTTCGCTAATGGATGATTAAAATCGACTTTCAAATAACCATTCTCGATGTCCACACAGCGAAAGGGTTGAAGATTTTGAGGAAAAACACCGGCAACACCTTTTAGAAGTCCTTTGGGATAGAACCGCCCCATATGAGGTCGAATTTCTTTATCCGGAACAAACCGGCGATTAAATTGCACCCCTTTGATTTCAAAGGTTTTTCGATTATCATACTTGGGTACAATAGCGCCGGGACCAAAATCAGCCTGAACCCTTTTGCCGACGGATTTACTCCCCAATTGCTCGTATATCTCTTTGGGCAGACAATCCCTCCAGAGATTGACACCAGAGGCTGCATATTCTTCGGTATGGGAGGCTTCCGCGCTTTTCCATCTCATTTGAAAATGGATATCTGCCGAGATATTTTTGTTGTCATCTTTCATTATTGAGACCTCTTTTGAATACGTTATTCGTCTTTCATCAAAAAATCGTTACGGTTTTAATACCAAACCGTTTTGTTCATAACCAATGCCTTACATCACACAATAAGAACGCAATTTTAAAATGCAAAAGGTCTCTTAAAAATTTTCACAAAATATTCAGGTCAGCACCCTTCATCCTCCAGAATTTTAAAGCCGGTTGAACCGGATGTTTTCGGGGTTGCCGGCGGTTTTTGAACCGTTTCCGCCTGTTTTTCAGGTTTAATGACAGGAACAGCGGATTTGGCAACGATTCGATCCGGATTGATAACGGCAAGTATCAGCCCCAACAGAACGAGCAGCCCAGCCGCGGTCCGTTTGACTTTCGGCGACCCTTTCGGAAGCGTATCTTTATCGCCGAACTTTTGCTCTACCTTCTCCGCCAGCCAGAAGGCGCCGACAGCCACCAGGCAGACGAGAAAAGCGATGATGCCCGAATGAATACCGAGCACGTCCGTGAGCCGAATCGCCCCCATATCTCCGGATGTGTAGAATCTTTCTATCAGCGGGTAGAC
>JARRRC010000447.1:0-624 GCA_037381105.1 Desulfobacterales bacterium | reverse complement strand
CATCATGCCGATGATGAAAATCAATCCGTCCAGTTTACCGGATACGGTTGCGACCACGGATGTTGTCGGGCAATAGCCGCCCATGACAAACCCGACGCCGAGCACCAGACCACCGACGATATACGGCCATATAAAGGTGGGCAATAGATATACGCGTCCCAGATCGATCCAGCCGAAAACCGAAAAATACAGAAGTCCCAGGATGCACGTTACAATAGCCGTGAATATGACCTTTAAAACGGCAAAATCTCTAAGATAAAAGATGGCCGTCAATTTTCTGGGATTTCCGAACCCTGCTCTTTCAAGCACGAATCCGAACATAAATCCGATGAGTACGGCCAACTGTAGACTGTAGGCAAAATCGAACCAGCCGAATTTATACAAAGGTCCCATTAGAGCCACTCCTTTTTGAAAAAATATGCCGCGGCATATGCCCCGGCAAAAATACACAACATGAAAACCCAAGCGCCAACGGCCAGTTCGGAGGCTCCGGTGAGGGCCTGGCCGGAAGTGCAACCCCGGGCCAGACGCGCGGCGAATCCGGATAAAATGCCACCGCCCAGGGCCAGCCACAGCCGGATTGAAACGCCGATGGAAGGCCCCCGGCCCACTTCGCCCTTAATC
>JARRRC010000446.1:0-4162 GCA_037381105.1 Desulfobacterales bacterium | reverse complement strand
GTATAAGCTGCCTAAAAGTAAATATATATTTTTTTGCTGAGGATCGACGGCAATAACTTTTTCATATGTCTTTTCAGCAATATGAATCTCTTTGAGAGACTGCTTCAATTTTCCGTAGATGATCAGTGCCTTAATGTTTTCCGGCTCTTTTTTTATGATCTTCTCAACAATGTCCAGGGCATTTTTATTGTCCTTTTGCTGAAGATAGAGAATTGCCAGTTCCAATTGCAGATATGACGATTCGGGATCTATCTCAACAGCCTTTTTGAGATACTGAATGGCCTTATCCAAGTCGCCTTTTTTTCGATACAGTTGTGCCTCGGTGAAATAGAAATATGAATTTCCGGTTTCAACGGTATCGGCTGACGTTTTTTCAGCCTTGCTGGTCGTCAGTGGCGACGTCTTCTTCTCAAAGGAACAACCGGAAAAAAATAAAAAGGTCAAGGTCATAAAAACAATGGTCATATTCGTAAAGTTGACTTTCATTTGCCAAAACATCCTAATTTTAGCCGGAAAATCCGGCACTGTCGTAAGAATCGAAATCAGGCATTTCGTGCTTAAAAAATGCTCTGAGTTTCTTGATAATATTTTTTTCAACCTGACGCACGCGCTCTCTTGATATGCCGTACCGATCACCAATATCCTGCAAGGTGGCGGGGGTGTCGGCAAAAATTCGAAGCTCAAATATTTCCAGCTCTCTTTTTGTCATTGTTCTTTTGAACTCGTCAATCTTGTTGTGGAGAAGCGTTTCGATCTCCTTTTTCGCCACCCGATCTTCCGTAGATTCTGCATCCGAATTTAAAAAATCGATTCGTCCCGCATCGGAATCATCTTTCAGCGGCGCATCCAAAGAGACATCCCATCCGTCAAGCCGCTGGTCCATATCCACGATCTCTCGTTCAGACACACCCAATTTTTCAGAAAGAAGTTTTGGTTTTGGATCAAATCCCTGGTCCATCAGTTTCTGTTTTTCTTTTTTAAGCTTAAAAAACAGCTTCCGCTGTCCTTGAGTGGTCCCGATTTTTACGAGGCGCCAGTTGTCCATAATAAATTTAAGAATATAAGCCTTTATCCAAAATGAAGCATAATATGAAAATTTAACGTTCTTATATGGATCGAATTTTTTGACCGCCTGCATCAATCCGATATTTCCTTCCTGAATCAGATCTAAAAGATTCTGCATCCAAACCCTTTGAAATTCCAGGGCGATCTTAACCACAAGCCTCAGATTGGCCGTCACGAGGACATATGCAGCCTCCGAGTCACTCTCTTCCTGAACTCTTTTACCAAGCTCGATTTCCTGCTCTCTGGTTAGAAGTTTGTATTTGCTTATTTCCGCCAAGTAGCGCTGAAGCGGATCAAATTTTACAAGAGCAGTACCTGGTGAAGGTTGATGTGGTTTTCCAACACGTTGCGAGTTTTCGCTTTTGATGGTATCGGTTTTCTTTTGATGGTGTTCTTTTTTATTTTGCGTCTTATTCATAATTCACGTTATTGGAATTTAGTTTGGCTCGGCAATTGGCCTAAGGGAATCCAGCCCCCGGTATCTTGTTAGTATTTGAGTTCTTTAAATATTTAATGCGTGATGCCTGCTCCGAGCAAAACCGAACCGGGGAATCCATCCACATCTTTTTTCTGGACAGATTCTATTGGTTATGGTACTTGATTCATTTATTTTACGCAAGTTTTGTACCCAAATATCGTTACAGCGGGTTTTAATGATATCAATAAGTTGTGTGATTTCAGGTAGTTGAGGAAGGGGTTTTTTTGACTTCTAATCCGTAGGTCGCAGGTTCGAATCCTGCCAGGCGTACCATATATTAATATTAAAAGAATTTTATTTTATTATCAACGTTTTTTTGACAGCCCCTTCCACAGTATTTCAATTCAACTTTCATACCCTTTAACCGAAGCGCTTCGAAGATTGGATGTCTCAGCCCAGCATTTTATATATTGAGTCCAAGCGGGAGGTATTGAAATCACATATCATGTTTTTTCCTTTGTATCCTTAAAAAACAGGAAAGATTTTCCCACTCAACCCTGCGATCTTTTCCATCCATAGATTTTTCACGTCATTCATTTATCCACTAATAATCATGACATTTAACCATTTGACCCTTGTCCAAATTCGCAAACTTCTATTAAATCTTTATATTTCTCGCGGGTTCTATTTATATTTTTTAAGTTCCCGGTGATGTAAATCTTCCAACACATCCATATGGCATGGTACCTGCATGTGGATGTGTCTACCACACATTAAACCCACACAAAAAGAGGTGCAAATGATTCGGAAATTGGTTCCAGTGGCAGGTATATTTATATTTATGGGATTGTCGACAACCATCGTCGGCGAAACATCCCTGGCATTGAATATCAAAAGCGGATTTCTGGTCTTGGGAGGCACCATTATCATCGGATTTTTATCGTTTCCAATGAAAAAGTATAGGGATCTATTCAAGACCCTTCTGGTGGTTTTTCGCCGCCGTGAAATAAATTACCGGAAACTGATCATAGATATCTCGAGATTGTCCCGGATCAACAGACTTTACGGACACATGGCCCTGGAAAAGGAAGCACGCCATATCAACAATTTTTTTCTCTGCAAAGGAATCGATCTGATCGTTGACGGATATGACTCATATGACATTCACAAAATCATGGAAAAAGAATACGAAATCTATTTTTCAGGAAAGGAATCTCTGGTCAACATTCTGAGCACCCTGCAAAAAATTGCGCCGGTCATCGGATTCCTGGGCACCATTTTCGGTTTGATCAGTGTTTTGAATCACCTGGGATCTCCCGGAGACATGGGGAAAGGTATGGCCGTCGCCCTTCTCACAACATTGTATGGTTTGCTGGTTGCCAATTTTCTATTTCTGCCCCTTCACAAAAAACTCTCGGAACATCTCAAAACAGAATCCACCCTTTGCTATGTGATTTTAGAGGGCGTGTTGGATATTTCAAATGAAAAAAATTCCAGGGCCATAGCCTACCACCTGCAATCCTATATGGAAAATTGTCAGGGCCGGCAGAGCGATCTGTTTGAATCACGAACACAGTCAAGATGGAGGGTTTCTTCAAACCCATTGGAAAAACAAGCCACATAAAAACAAAATGCATGGAACACAATACAAAAGAACTCCGGAATCGGCTTGACGCATCCGAGCGGAAAAGAATC
The DNA here is from genome assembly GCA_037381105.1 of Desulfobacterales bacterium. GTDB lineage: Bacteria > Desulfobacterota > Desulfobacteria > Desulfobacterales > UBA11574 > UBA11574. The sequence goes on along the minus strand of JARRRC010000446.1, from coordinate 984 downwards.
CAGCTGCAGAAAATGCTGGCCAGAAAGACCATTGAGGAAGATCCTCCCCTCTGGAGCATGGTCGATCTCATGACCCTTCTTCTGGTGTTTTTTCTCTATTTATATTCAATGCCCGCCAAAGGAAATTTATTTGCCGTGAAAGGACCGGATAAGGACCGACCGGCATTGCAGATCAGCACATCACATCCTTTAAAACCATATATGAAACACGGGGCTCAGGCAAAATCAAACACGATACCGGCGACGTCTTTACCTTCATTAAACGAAAACAAGATGCTGGACACCGCTATCGATCAACTTCGCACCGATGTTCTCAAGGTGGTGAATAAAAAAGACAAAGACATCTTTTCAATTCGAAAAGAACAGAATCGTATCGTCCTGGTATTGGGTGAACGCATTACATTCCGGGAAGGGGAAGCCACCCTGCTTGAAGCATATCGTTCCATCTTTAAACGAATTGCCGAGTTCATCATTTCTAAAAAGGGCTATCAGGTGGTGATTTCCGGCCACACGGACAATACTCCCATTCATACGGAAAAGTTTCCATCGAACCTGGAATTGTCCGCGGCCCGCGCCATCAATGTCGCAACATCACTTATCGACAACGGTGTTTCTCGAAAACGGGTGTCCATCCAGGGATTCTCCGAATATCGCCCCCTGTTCGACAACGTCTCTCCTGAAAACCGTCAAGCCAATCGCCGGGTGGAAATTTCACTGATCAATGAACAAAACCCTAAGAATTGATGATTTATGATTGTTGATTGATGATTGATCTGTGTAGATATTGGATCGTTCAAGGTGTTTTTACACAACCATCGAAACCCTCTTAACCATCTCAACGATCCCAACCTTTTTAACCTTTCAGCTTTGAGCTTTCAGCCTGTTTCCTCTTTTCTGTTTTCTGACTTCTGGTCCTTAGCCCGGCACCTGATTTTTGGCACCTGTTTTCCGGTTCCGGCAACTCATTGACAGATATGCGCAAAA
>JARRRC010000445.1:0-4662 GCA_037381105.1 Desulfobacterales bacterium | reverse complement strand
CGTTCCACAGGTACAAAACCTCTCTGAGCCAGTTGACCATTAAATCGGACCAGTCATCTCCGGTGACTGTTATTCTGCAGGAATCATTTCCGGTTAACGCCTCTGTTTCCGTAATGATGTCGAATAAAGCCCACGCGGCATTGGCAAAAAGCTCCCGCGAGTCCGAACCAAATACCCGGATGCCGAAATCAGCGGTATGGTCAATTAATTCATATTGTTTGCTCATATATACTCATCTAAGACTTTAAGTTAGAAAAAAACTTTCAATCCTGGTCTCCTCCCGATTTTCATGTTCCAGGATGGGGGCAGGATTTTTACTAAAGGATTATTTGTCCCGTCTTTTCCGTGCTGTATCCGCCCAGAGCTTCGATCTGTTTTTTAAACGCTGAAGAATTGATGGTTTCAAGAAGGATCCGGATGTTTTCAGCTTCAAAATAGTGTTCCGGAATAATGAGATCATACTGTTCCGTAACGACCGGGATAAAATCAAGATAAAGGGCTTTGGCGGCTGCATAGATGCCGAGGGTCACATCCGCAGTGCCGCTTTGAACCGCCACCGCTACGGACATGTGGGTAAATTCTTCGTTGTCATACCCGTTGACATCGGATGGATCGATACCGAGCTGTTGCAATCGATAATCCAGAAGAATTCTGGTGCCGGAGCCGGCTTGACGATTAATAAACCGGATGTTCCTGCGGCAGAGGTCTTCGATCCCTTTGACGGCCTTGGGATTTCCACGCGGCAGGATGAGTCCCTGGTCCCTCAGGACAAGATTGACCACCTTTACTTTCATGTCCGGCAGATATTTTTTGACATAAGATATATTGTAAGATCCGTCTTCAGTATCCAGAAGGTGCGATCCGGCCAAATGGCAGCCCCCCTTTTTAATGGCCATCAGACCGCCCATGCTTCCGACGTGACTTGAAGACAGGGTGAGGTTTTTTTGCCCGACACGAATCCGGTTGGCCAGTACATCCAGTGTATTGTCGTGGCTCCCCACCACAACTATGGTGTTTTGAATCGAAGAGAGCGGACGCAGGAGCTCTGCGACCACCGGCTCTTGAGGATTTATTCCTTCCAGGTTCTTGGGTACACGGATAATGCCGTCCGCTTCAGTCAATGTCGTGATACAGCCTGCACCCCTGGGCAGCGGTATTGCCACAATTTTATTGCCCACCGCTCCCAGTTTTACCCGTATAAATTCTTCCAGGCCGAGTTTGGAAGCAATTTTTCGGGTCGGTTCCACTTGGGCTTTGGCCCTTTCTTTTTCAGGTTGCCCCAGCATAAAGGATATCAGAGGCCCGACAAACTGCTCAAACGCAACGATGGCGGACACCGGGTATCCCGGAATCCCGAATATCGGCTTGTTGTTGATCTCACCGATCAACACCGGTTTTCCGGGCATGATGGTCACGCCGTGAACCAGCACTTTTCCCAGTTCATCAACGGCATATTGGGTATAATCCTTAGAGCCTGCTGATGAGCCGCCGACAGTCAATACCATATCCACATCGCTGTTTACGCTATTCAAAATGGCGGTTTTGATCTTCGCAGGATCGTCGGTGATCATTTCGTGCCGGATAAAGGCGCCGCCGTATGATTCGATCAGTTTCCCCAGAACAAAAGAATTGGTTTCGATCACCTGACCGGGCAGGAGGTTTTCAACGGCTGTTTCCCGCCAGTCGACAAGCTCGGACCCTGTTGGGATGATCAGCACTTTGGGTCGGGATTTTACGGGCACTTTGAAAATACCGCCTGAAAGGAGTGCTCCAACACAATAGGGCGTGATGACATGATTCTGGGGAAAGAGAAGCTCGGTCGCCACAATGTCTTCCCCCACTTTTCGAACATTCTGCCAGGGGAATGCAGGCGCCTCGATTTCGATCCTGTCCTGATCAAGAACATGGACATATTCGATCATGATCACCGTATCGGTGTTCTCGGGCATGACATGGCCGGTGTTGACATAGAAGGCGTTTTTGCCGATATGCAATTCCTTGGGCCGAGTTTCAGAGGCGCCAAAGGTATCTGCCGCTTTTACGGCGATACCGTCCATGGCGGATAAATGAAAATTGGGAGAGGAAATTGCGGCTGTTGCCGGATCTGCAAGAACCCGGCCCACCGCGTCGGGCACGGAAATCGTCTCTTTGGAAAGCGCTCTGTAAGAAGAAAACCGTTTAAAGAGAACTAAAAAATTAATCATACCTGAAGCGACTTTGAAATCGATTTGTTGAATTATCACTGTTTCAAAAATCTGATTCCGTGTCCATCCGGAAACGATAGATTTCGGATCATGGCAAGGCCGCAGTCTTTTTGCAACCGGAGGCATAGCAGCGCTATGTCGAGGATTGCAGAAAGACGAGAACGAAGGCATGGGCCGAAAGATGCCGTTTCCGGATGGACACCCTTTAAAGGGGTATGACTTCCACCCTATCCCCCCGATCAAGCCCCTCGGTATTTAACCCGATTTCGATCAGCCCGTCGGCTTTCACCATGGTATTGATGAGCCCGGATTTTCCAAGTATGGGTTCCGCCCACAGAGTGCCGTCCTTTTGGAACAATTTGATACGAATGTAATCGGCCCGGCCCTGGGTCGAAGAAACGTTTCTGCCGAGCCGTGCAAAAAGGTTGAATTGTCTTTTGTGCTCGGGCAAAAGGCCGCGGATATGCTCGATAAAGGGTTTGACGACAATTTCAAAGACCACCATGGTTGAGGTGACCTGCCCCGGCAATCCCCATATGGCCTGGTTTTGAGCCTTGGCAAGGATCGTGGGTTTTCCGGGGCTTATGGAGATGCCGTGAACAAGGATTTCTGATTCAAAAAGCGCGGAAAGCACTTCAATGGTATAGTCGCGGGCACCTACGGAACTTCCTCCTGAAATCAAAACCATATCGGATTGGATCAGGGCTGCCGTGCATTTTTCGAAAAGATCGTTGAAATCATCTCTAACAATTCCATAGTTTATTGGAATGGCACCGGATTTTTGTACAAGTCCCGCAAGGGTATACATGTTGATATCTCGAATCTGCCCGGGGGCAGGCGTATCTTTGATCGATACCACTTCATCGCCTGAAGAAATAATTCCGATGACAGGTTTCTTATAAACATTAATCCTTTCGACACCAAAGGCGGCTAAGAGGCCGATTTCCTGAGCTCTGATCTGCTTTCCGCCGGGAATCAGGACGGCGTCTTTATGGAAATCTTCTCCCTTTTCGAGAATGTTCTGCGCGGGCGCAACACCCCGGTAAACTTCTATGCTTGTTTTGTCGATGGCTTCCGTGTGTTCGATCATCACAACGCTATCGGCGCCCTTCGGCAACATGCCTCCGGTTGAAATTCTGGCGGCCTCACCGGGATTGATGGTAAAATCAGGGGATGCTCCCATGGGAACCGTACCTTTAACGATCAGATATGCCGGATTGGCTTCCGAAGCACCAAAGGTTGAAGAAGCGCAGACCGCATACCCGTCCATGGTGGATCGCATAAAATCCGGCAGATCGACGTCCGCATGGATATCCTTGACAAGTATCCTTCCCAAAGATTCGAATAGCGGTATGGTTTCGATTTCAACCCGGGGAAATGCGGATGCATATTCCAGTACTTTATTCAGGTCGGTAACATTAAAAAATTCTTTCATCTTGAAAGATTCCATTTTTTAAAAAATATTCGCCTTACGATGACAAAATGGTATAATATGCTGGCAGTTTATGTGTCAAGACGTTGCTGAAAATTAAGGGGTTAAAACTTGAATTTGAAGTTTTCCCCTTGAAAAAATTGGTTTTTTTCATTAAAGGAATTGGTATGGGCTATGTTTTTGACTTTAATGATGCGATTTATTATGATGAATGGATGAATCATTCACGCAACCGATGGGTTGTTGATCTTGAAAAGCGCTTGATGCTTGAAATGCTCCAGCCTGTACACGGAGAGAGAATCATCGATATCGGTTGCGGAACCGGAAGCGGGCTGCAGACTTTTCTGGACAGTGGCCTCAGGGTAACCGGCATTGACGCTTCGCCGTATATGCTCGACATCGCATCGAAAAAAATCGGAAACCGCGTTGATCTCCATCGGGGCTTTGCAGAGGATCTTCCCTTTGATGATAATTCCTTTAACTATGCCAGCCTTATCACCACGCTTGAATTTGTGGATGATCCGAAAAAAGCCATTGAAGAAGCCAGCCGTGTGGCCAAGGATAAAATATTTCTGGGCGTCCTTAATCGTTATGCCATCAAAGGGGTTAAACGGCGCATCAAAGGGGTTTTTACGCGAACCATTTATAATCACGCCCATTTTTTCAGCGTCTGGGAGCTCAAAGATATCATACGGTCTTTACTGGGAGACGTTCCCGCGTCCTGGAAAACCGTATGCCAGTTTTCAAATTCTCCGGGACGGATCACCGGCAGGATCGAACAATTTTCGCTAATACAAAAATGCCCCTTCGGCGCGTTCATCGGCATGGGAGTTACCCTCGTTCCCCGCTTCAGGACCCGGCCGCTGACCGTGCCTTACAAAGCCAAACATACTACCGGCGAAGTGCCGGGATAAAAAACCTTTGAAAAACGCCCCTTTTTGTCCGATTTCTGCGTCAGGCTCAAAGTTTTAATCCTCGAAATACTCAATGTATTCCTGCGGTTAAAATTATCGCCTTCCTTGAACT
>JARRRC010000444.1:0-4570 GCA_037381105.1 Desulfobacterales bacterium | reverse complement strand
GAAAATATCAAAGCTCAGTTAAAGGATGCCGTGGATAAAGGCGCTCGGATTGCCCTCGGCGGCCGCATTGAAGGGCACATGGTGTATCCGACGGTGGTGGTGGGTGCTACCCAGGATATGCTGGGGGTCCGCGATGAGACTTTCGGGCCGGTCAGTTTTATCATTACATTTAAAGATGCCGATGAAGCGTTGCGACTGGCCCGGGACAATCGATACGGACTCAGAGCTTCGGTTTATGGCGATGAAACGGCCGTTAATTTCGGCAATGAACTTGTGGGAGAGCCGTATTGTCATCCGGTGGATAAAATGCTTTTTGGCACGTTCGGCACTGTCGGGGTGAACCAGGGGCGGTCGGAATCCTGGAAAAGGGCTTTTGTATCAAAACCCGTGGGCGGTTATGCCTATTCCGGATGGATATGGGAAACCATTGATGAAAAATTTATTCTAAAACAAGGGCCCAAACTGCTCAGCCTGGAGACATCTAAGAAGATATCTTAAAAAGAGAAGATTATGGAACCGGAAAAAGAAGAAATCACCATCAAGAGCGATCAGAATGTTGAACCCGCATCTTCAAACAACAACGCTCACCGGAAACGGACTCAAAAATGGCTTTTCGTTATTCTTGCAATTGGCATCCTCGTAGGCGCTTTTTACGGCATTCGCTGGCTTCATTACTATTTTACCCACGCCATCACCGACGATGCCTCGGTCGAAGGGCACCTGATTTCGGTGAGTTCAACAGTTTCCGGCAAGATAATTCTGCTCCCAATCCATGACGGGGAACATTTAAAAAAAGGACAATTGATTGCTCAGCTTCGGAAGGAAGACTACCAGGCGAAAGTTGATGTTGCCGCCGGAAGGGTCCAGTCGATCGATGCATCGCTCAACCAGGCGATGGCCGACGTATTACTGGTTAAGCAAACAACAGAAAAAGACGTGCAGCGAGCCGAAGCGGTTTTGTCTGCATCCCGGGCCCGATATAAAGAAGCCCAAGCCAATATGCAGCTGGCAGCATTGGATTTTAAGCGGATCAATATACTATACAAAAGCAAAACAGTTTCGGCGAGTGAAATGGACAAGGTCCGGGCAGCCTATAAGCTGGCCCAAGCCCGTCTGGCAAGGGCGGAAGAAGAAATAAATGAAAATCAGGCAAGACTCAACGTTGCCCGGGTTAATACCGGCGAAGTCGCCTTAAAGGAGCGGCAGGTCGAATCGTTAAAAGGAAAACTGAAAGAAGCCAAAGCAGAACTTGAGGCGGCACGGCTTAAACTCGCTCACACGACGGTAACCAGCCCCATTAACGGGGTTGTCGCCAAAAAAATTTCCAATATCGGAGAGGTCGTCTCGCCCGGCCAGCCGATTGCCGTCGTTGTCGATTTGAACCATGTTTGGGTGACGGCGAATCTGGAAGAAACCCAGGTGGAACATGTCCGCGTTGGACAACCTGTTAATATTACAGTTGATGCCTATCCAGGCACAAAATTTACAGGTAAAGTGATTAACATCGGCGCCGCAGCGGCCTCCCAGTTTGCCTTGATTCCTGAAAATCGCGCGGCCGGAAACTTTACCAAGGTCACCCAAAGGATTCCCATAAGAATTGAGGTCATCGATCCCGCCAAGCAGCTTCGGCCCGGCATGATGGTAGAGGTCGGCATCGACATTAAAAAGACTTAGATATGAACTCTGTAATGACAAGAGCAAGCCAGAGACCCTTTTACAAGTGGCTGGTGGTTATCGCGGTGATGAGCGGAGCGTTTCTGGTTGTGCTCGACACCACCGTTGTGAATGTAGCGCTGCCCAAGATTATGGCCGCATTCGGCGTCAATGTCGATAAAATCGAATGGATCATTACCGCCTATATGATCGCCATGGCGATTATGATGCCGTCCGTCGGGTGGCTCAGCGCGAGAATCGGCAACAAAACCCTTTTCATGGCGAGTCTGATCACTTTTACCGTGGCATCATCCCTTAGCGGCGCGGCATGGAACGTGGATGCTCTTATTATTTTCAGAATCCTTCAAGGTATTGGCGCCGGTGCATTAATGCCCATCGCCATGGTGATTATTTTCGAGGCCTTTCCGCCTGAAGATCGGGGGCTGGCCATGGGCGTTTACGGCATCGGCGCCACTTTCGGACCGGCCATTGGCCCCACCCTTGGCGGCTATCTGACGGACCAGTTTTCCTGGCATCTTATTTTTTATATCAACGTGCCGATCGGTCTCGTCGGTACTTTTTTAGCCGCAATTATTTTGAAGCCGGACACACAAAAAAAGGCCATATATTTTGATATCCTGGGATTTATAACCATGGCGGTTTTCCTGGGAAGTTTGCTTGCGGCCCTCAGCCAGGGTCAAAGGGATGGCTGGACCTCTTTTTATATTCTTGCGCTTTTTACCGTTGCCGGTATTGGGCTGGTAATCTTTTTATGGGCGGAACGCATTTCAAAAGAACCGTTTGACTATACCGCCCTCCAGGCCGGGCTTCTCATGCTGCCCATGGCGGTGGTTGTGGCGATCCTGTTGCCGCTGGCCGGACGCATGGCAGACCGAATGGACGGACGCATTCCGATTACCATCGGCATTCTGTTTTCCGCCCTTTCCCTGTACTGGCTGTCTTTCGTCGATCTGAGAACCTCCAGGATAACGGCCTTTCTGATGTTGATCGTTCGAGGTATAGGCATCGGATTTATTTTTGCTCCGCTGATGAACCTTTCCCTTAAATGTTTGCCTCAGGAAAAAACCGCCGTGGGTTCGGGCCTGATGAATGTATCTCGGCAAATCGGCGGTGCGTTCGGTGTGGCGATTATCGGGGTTCTGCTAGACCGCCGGCAGATATTTCACGAATCGCTTTTTGCTCAAGCCCAAAATCTCAATTCTTTTGCCACCCAATATTATCTACATCATCTCCAGGGAATTTTTCAGAAATCAGGGAGTGTGGGACTTATAGCACACCAGAAGGCGCTGGCCATGTTGTACCTCATGGTCGAAAAGCAAGCCAGGGTTTTCTCTTTTCAGGATTGTTTCTTTATTGCAGGGATGACATTTTTGTTGGCGCTGATTCCCACCATATTGATACGCATTCATAAAAAACAAAAATAATTTTGTTTGCGGATGCGGCAGCGAAAACCATTTGATACAGAACTGTTTCAATAAAACTTGAATGAGACAGTATTGGTGAATGCAAATCTTTTAAAAACAGAGTAACGATAGTGATCCTCGCGATGTGCACGGACGAGGTTATCATTCTGATATTTTGATAAATTGTCGTTTTGCATGAATCGGTTACAGGTGTATTGATCCTCCGGACGCTATGACACCAAAATTACACCACAGATGGCACATTTTTTGCGATTCAATCTAAAAATCTTTTAACCGAGTCATATTTTTTCTCCAAAATCTTTAATACACATTTTAAATTTTTTGATTTTGATAACAAGGGAGGCAGAAATGGAAGATATATTTTCAAGAATATGGGAGCTGTTAACCATATATGGACTTAAGGTCATCGCAGCGATTGTCGTTTTGATCATCGGTCGATGGATTTCAAAGCTGTTGACGACCTTTACGGAAAAAGTGATGACCAAAAGACAGGTTGATCCCACCATTGTCTCCTTTGTCGGGCATCTTGTCTATGTTGCGTTACTGGTATTCGTCGTCCTGGCGGCTCTCGGACAGCTTGGGATACAAACCACGTCATTTATTGCGGTGATCGGCGCTGCCGGCCTTGCCATCGGTCTGGCTCTGCAGGGGTCGCTGTCAAATTTTGCCGCCGGATTTTTGATGATCATTTTTCGACCCTTTAAAGTCGGCGATTTTATTGAAGGTGCAGGGGTTGCAGGAACCGTTGAAGGGATCCATATTTTTACCACCCAATTGATGACCCCTGACCACAAGACCGTGATTGTACCCAATGCCAGCTTGACCGCCGGCAACATCACGAACTATTCGACCAAGGGTACACGACGCGTCGATCTGGTGTTCGGTATCGGTTACGGAGATGATATCGACCATGCCAAGAAAATTATATGGGAAGTTCTGAACAAAGAGACGCGTATTTTAAAAGATCCCGCTCCGGCGGTTATGCTTATTGAGCTTGCGGACAGCAGCGTAAACTTTGCAGTTCGCCCCTGGGTGAAGGCCGCCGACTATTGGGGCGTTTATTCCTCACTGACCGAAAATATCAAAAAAGGTTTCGATGCCGAAGGCATCAGTATCCCATTTCCCCAGCGCGATGTGCATATCTATCAACATAAAGAACAATAAACAGATATTTTTTTACCCGGGTTATTTTCCAAACCAAACAAAAAGGGAGGCAAAGTATGAAAACGCACCGTTTAAAAGTAATTATGATGGGTATGGTCAGCATGTTGCTGATCAGCTGTGCCGGGCAACCGGTAAAACCCATGGCGCCGGCGTTCCAACCGTATATGTTTCCGGCAAAGCAGTATGCGGCCAAGGTGGACAATTTCGCCGTGATTCTGGACACATCATCTTCCATGGCAGAGACCTACCATGGACAAGCCAAAGCAGCTATTGCCAAAAATTTCTTAACGGCGATGAACCAGACGCTT
>JARRRC010000443.1:0-6456 GCA_037381105.1 Desulfobacterales bacterium | reverse complement strand
TTATGTTGACCGGCGCCGGACCGTGCCGGTTCGGACAATATCGAATTTTTATGAAAGATCTGGTGAAAAGGCTTAAAATACCGGATGTGGCGATCTTCTCACTCTCTTCAGAAAACTCCTATGCCGGTATGGGAAATGATTTTCATCTTCATGCATGGTGTGGTGTGGTGGTATCCGATATTATGGAGGATATTCGTTCAATGCTGTTGACCAATGCCATCAGCGTTGAATCGGCAATCCAAATTTTCAATAATGAGTGGAAGTTGATTGTTGACGCCCTGGGAAAAAATGATTTTTCAACCCTTGAAAAGCAACTCGTCCAAACATCCGAACGAATCCGTCAAATTCCGCTCAAGCGTCCTCCGGACACGGTGCCGATTATTTCTCTTGTCGGTGAGATATTTGTAAGAAGAGATGAGTTGTCTCGACAGTATTTGACAGAACGGTTGGCCAAAAAAGGATTCGCCGTCATCTGTTCCCCCATTGCCGAGTGGGCGCTTTATGCAGATTATCTGGTGGAAAAAGGGCTCGCTGATCACACCATGTCAATACGAGACAAGCTTTTGTTCCAACTGAAAAAAAGATATATGTCCAAATTCATGAAGCGTATCCGGTCGATACTGGCAGGCTCAGGCTTGGTTCATGCAACGCCGCTGAATATACGATCCATTATCAACAACGCCTCCCCGCATATGTCCCTTAATCTGGCCGGAGAAGCCATTTTGACCGTGGGAAGCTCCCTTACTGAAATCGTGTCACACACCTGCGGCGTTATTGCCATCGGTCCTTTTGGCTGCATGCCGAATCGTCTGGCGGAATCCATCCTTAGCGAAGCCATGACCCGAGAGGGCAAACTGGCAACGGATCCGAAGAACAGTCGGCTCCGATCAATACTCACCGATATTGACGACCTACCCTTTTTAGCCATTGAAAGCGATGGCTCGCCTTTCCCTCAAGTGATCACCGCAAAATTGGAAAGTTTCTGTCTGCGGGCAGAGCGGCTGCATCATAAAATGCTTGAAAGGAAAACCAAGCGAAAAAACAGACTTTATTAGGACCCTCCTTTTGTTTGAAGCGCTCATTTGATAAAAAATTCTTGACAATATAAGCAGATAAAACTAAATTTCTGTGTTTTGAAATCGCAATTGGTTCTAAATATAATGGTATTGAATTTATCTCTTAGATGTTTTATAATTTATCATTAATTATTGGAAACGGAAAAGATACCGTTTGAACCTCAAGGAGGGTCTAATAAGATGAACGAATTGCTGGCTCCCGGCGGCAGCCTTGAAATGGTGGAGGCCGTATTGGAAAGCGGTGCCAATGCCGTTTATGTTGGAGCAAAAGGTTTCAGCAGAAGAAAGTGCGCCTGGGAACTGGAAGACAGTCAAATCAAAGAAGCGGTTCGCATCGCCGACAACCACGGCGGCAAGATTCGTGTGGCGGTGAATGCCGAAGTTCAGGAAAACCAGTTCATTCGATTGCTGAGCAAGGTGGCCAAATGGGCACAGTTTGGCATAGAGGGCGTTATAGTCAAAACTCCGGATCTTATGAGACTTATTCATCGCAATTATCCTGAATTGGTCATCCATGCCAGTGTCGGCTGTAATATCCAGACCAGAGAGGAAATGGAATATTATCGTGAAGCGGGCGCCACTCAGATCGTGGCCAGCACAGAAATCGATACGGTAAAAAAACTCAAAGCTTTTAAAAATGAAGCCGATCAGGTCGGCGTTCTTACCGAAATACTGATTCACGGCAATCGATGTATCGGCGGGGTGGGGAATTGTCTCTTTCATGAAATGACAAAAGATTCTTATGTTCAAAAAGTATATCACGATGAAGACGGCAACGAAATCGTTGAATATGAGGGTTGGCCGGACAGAAGCGGCAGTTGTTTTCGATTCTGTCTGCTGACCGAGGCGCAGCGGGAAAAATTGATGCATCGCAAAGGAAAAAGTGCTGCGGAAATTACCCACATCAACGAAAGAATCCGCCTTCGACCGAACGTCGCCTTTGCCGTTAGAGGGGAGGAATTGAAGCAGTATGTTGAGGTGGGATTACAAACGTTAAAAATTCAGGGACGTGAATATCCGGTGGCGTTAATATCCGAGATGATTCATGCGTACCGAATTCTTATCGATGGATTTATCCAGGGAAAAGATCTTTCTGATCCCGAAATGGCAACCGCTGATACAAACATCGAACGTCTGGCAAAAGACCGCGACCGTGCCCGTATGGAAAAAACCCGTGAACTTCACCGTCAAATCAAAGGAATCAATTCGGCAAAAAACACGTAACCATTTAGATATAAAATATATTTCGATGTTGAATCAGCCTCAGACAGGATTCGCTTTTCTGCTATAAAAATTCAAGGTGCCTAAAATAATTATTGAAATGACGAAATCATTCCACGAATATCGTTACATGCCAAAGCACACGCCATGAACACTGACATTAACGGAGGTAGGTAAAATGACTAAAGTCTATGTTGTTCGTCACGGCCAGACCGCCTGGAATCTGGAAGAGGTGTTTCGGGGACGCATGGATATCCCTTTGGATGAAACCGGGAAAAAAGAAGTGCACCTGGCCGGTGAGGCGTTAAAAGACGAAACGCTCCATGCCATTTACAGCAGCCCCTTATCCCGGTCCATGGAAACAGCTGAAAATATAGCTAAATTTCAGGATGTTAAAGTCACACCTCTGGAGGCCATCATCGATATCAGCTACGGTGAATGGGAGGGGGTTCGCCTGGATGAGGTTCAGAAAAAATATCCGGATCTATATGACCTGTGGTTGAAGAAACCCCACATGGTTACTTTTCCAAACGGAGAAAGCTTGGAAGCGGTTCGTTTGCGCGTTATGAACGCCATTGAGCATCTCATTGAAAAACATAAAAACAAGAACATTGCATTGGTCGCTCACAGGGTGCCGAACAAAGTCATCTGTTGCAGCCTTTTAGGAATAGACAACAGTAATTTTTGGCGAATTCAACAAGATACGGCAAGCACCAACTGTTTTGTTTATACCGGCGGGCAGTGGATCGTCTCATATCTCAACGACACTTCCTACCTCAAAGTGTTGGGGAAACCCGTACTGTCCGATTTTTAGCACAGGATAGCACTATGAAAAAAACCGGCGTATTTTACCATCCCAGTTTCAGTCGCAGAAGCTATTTAACCCGCGGGGCCCGATTGGAAGATTTTCCCGGCGCCATCGAACACTTATTGGCTCTCGAAAATATTACCCTCTATGAATCGCCCCCTATTGAGGAAAAATGGATCCTGAAAGTCCATACCCCTGAACTCATTCGGGGCGTAGAAGCAGATCATCTATGTTCAACGGCCTGGCATTCGGTGGGCGGTGTGGTTCTGGCCGGAGAAAAGATCTGTACCGGCGAGATCGACAATGCGTTCGCCCTCATCGGCGCGGGAGGGCATCATTCCGGAAAAGATTATTTCGGCGGCTATTGCTGTTTTAACGATGTGGTCATTACCATCACCTATCTTCGGGAAATCCACAACATCCGGCGCTTTGCAATCATGGATACCGACGCCCATCATGGAGATGGTACCCGGGATTTGCTGAAAAATGATCCGGATGTGCTCCATGTATGCTGCTGCGGTATGACATCCGAGTCTTCGGATGGTACAAAAGTGGACATCCGTGCGCCGGGCAGTCATTGGGGATTCTGGGGGCGTGATGAAAAAATCACAAATGTTGACCAGCAATACGCGGACAATGTAAAAAAAGAATTTTATCAACGCGTTAAGGATTTTAAACCGGACCTGATTTTCTGGTACTTTGGCTTTGATACCCATCAGGGCGATTATGGCAGCATGGGATTGAGCGGCCGCTGTTATGAGGAAATCGCCCGCTTTATGAAAAAAACCGCCGAAGAGGTGTCCGGCGGCCGCTTGGAAGTGGTTTTGGGCGGCGGCTGTATAAGACAAGATGCTTGCTGTACAGGATCAGGAAATCCACAAGAGCCAGCTGACAGAAGAGAGAGAGCATGCTGATGATCCGGCACGGGTTTTCGTTGAGGCGTACTTTGGAGTACGCCGCAGGCGGAAACCCGGGGAGAACGCCGGTCATCGGAAAAAGGGCCATTTTTGGATCGAAACTATCAATGGCTTTAGAGTTTTCCTATTGTGATGAGATATAACACCGTCTCATCTTCACCGTCGATTTCCAGTAATCGATTGATATCATCATCGAAAAAAGCGCCGATGGGGCATGAACCGAAACCCATTGCGGTAGACGCCAGTTGCACATTCTGGCAGACATGGCCCAGATCCATGGGGATATAACGCATGGCACGATTCCGATACTTGACCATGCACCGAGGCATCATGGCGGTCCAGATGAAAAGAACCGCAGCACGGCGTACCGCCGGCTGACTTAAGCAGGCGGCGGTCATATCTCTGCTGAAGCTCCCTTCTTTCAGTTGTTCCAGGGCAAAAGATGAAACGTCGAAATGATAGAGGCCTTTGGACACCCCTTCAACATGCTCAACATACATATAGGTTTCAAAAGGATAAAGCGCCCCGGCTGAAGGCGCGGTTCGAAGCAGATGCACGCCGACCCGTGCCGTAATTCCCTGTGCCGCCCAGAGCAGTGTCGCCAATTCATTCAGACTCAGCGGTTCCGGTGTGGTATCCCGTTCGGAACGGCGATTTGCCAGACATTGCCACAAATTCGCCGGATGGCTCAAATCGGGTTTCGGCAACTGAAAGCGTTTCGACTCCGGATAGTTTTTAAAGGTCGGTACAGCAGGGATGGACCCCAAATCGTCTTTTAACGGTTGATCCCGATGATATTTTGTGCCCTGTATGTAACGAAAAGCCAGCCCTTGTTTGTAGTTGGACATATATTACTCCTATTTATTTTATATGGAATTTCAGTAGTGTCCGGTTAACTTTCAAATAATTTCAGCTGATTATCAGGCCTAGTAATTTTGTTTTTGTATTCGTTTTCTGTAAGTAGCTGATAAATAGGTATTTTTTCAAAAAGAGTAATGCTAAAAATCTGTAATATTGTGTAAAGGCTTAAATCGATTCGCAAACGTTTTTTGATAATCGCAACTAAAACATAAACCGTTATTGCTACCCAAATTTGGATCTTTACAGCATTTTCTGACGTGCCGTAAAAAGCTTTTATTCTTAAATGCTGTTTAATCCATTTGAAGAATAACTCTATTTTCCAGCGACAGCGATATAACTCAGCTACGGTTAACGCTGGTGCAGAAAAATGATTGGTTAAAAATACCAGATTTTTCTTATTCTGTTCATCGAAGTATTTAATTCGACGAATTTTTTCAGGGTATGCCTGTTTGGTGTAAAACCCTTTGGCAACGACAATCTGGTCGCATCGAAGACCAGAAGACTTATCAACCGGCATAGAATATAATCGCCGGAGACGGGTATTTGATTTTGATCGAACAACAAAGAAAGCTGGAACTTGGCTTAACCTGAAGAGGCGTTCAAAATCCAAATAACCACGGTCCATAATATAGATAGCACCGATTTCCGGGATTAATCGATCAAGGATGTTGACTTCATGAACCTTACCGTCAGTAATCGAAACGACTGTCGGTATACTTGCCCGGAGATCAAGTAATGTATGCAGTTTGACGGCTCCTTTGGATTTACGAAATTTTGCCCACGGAAAAACAGATAAACACAAATCGATGATAGTTGCATCCAGGGCATAAACCGTTTCGTCCAGCTGAACACCAAAGTCCTCATCTGCATAGAGTTCTCTGGCATGGCGAATTAGAATTTGAGCAAAATCCCGGAAGATACGCCAATCTCTTTTTTCGTTTGCATCGGCTAACGTGCTGCGAGAGATTTTACCACGAATGCCCATGTGGTAAAGCTTTTCGTCCATTGCTCGTAAACAGCATTCGATATCGCGCAGGCTTTCGCGGTAAGTCAACTGGGCAAATGCCATGCATAAGAACTGATCAAAACATGTAAAAGAACGTGTACGGTAATTTCCTTTGTAACGATGAACACAGCGTCTAAACTGACGCTTTGGCAAAAAGTCAAGTACCTGAGCAAAAACGGTGTTTCCGTGATTCAAAGCGCGTCTCCTTTCGCACATAATTAGTAGCTGCGAAAGGTTTATCGCTCAGATCATTAAATTTCAAATCGCGGACACTTTAATTTAACTAATTTAAATAATATTTTTAATTGGTTAATGCGTTTTTAAAAAATCTTAACCGGACAGCAGTGATGCGGACTAAATGTTAAAAATTTATTAGATTTAATTTGAGTCCAATTCATATATCTTAATGTCATGTTTCTTCAATTATGATTATTAAATATTCGATTTAACCAAGACCCACGCAAATGTGTTAACAATTTTAGTCCTTTTTCGAACGTACGCTTAACAACGGAACAGGACAATGACGAAATAATTTTTCCGCATTTGATCCGAAAAGAACGCCGGCAA